>CALZFR010000011.1 GCA_945648485.1 uncultured Eubacterium sp.
AGTATAACAAGGTCTTTGGATATTACCTTGAGGTTACTAATTCATTTAAAAACATGGTACCGCCTGAATGGACAAGAAAACAGACTCTTACTAATGCAGAAAGATATACAACTGATGAGCTGAAGAAACTTGAAGATATTATTCTTGGAGCAGAGGATAAGCTTAATGAACTGGAGTATGAATTGTTTTCGCAGGTCAGAGAGGAAATATCCCGGAATGTATCCAGAATACTTAATACAGCCAAGGCACTTGCCCAGATTGATGTGTTGGCTTCTCTTTCAACAGTTGCTGTTATGAATAATTATGTAAGGCCGGCTATTAATGAAAAGGGTCTTATTAACATTAAAGATGGAAGACATCCAGTAGTGGAGAAAATGATAAACAATGATATGTTTATTAGTAACGATACTCTTCTGGATAATGGTAACAACAGAATATCTATTATTACAGGACCTAATATGGCTGGTAAATCAACATATATGAGACAGACAGCTCTTATAGTACTGATGGCACAGATTGGTTCATTTGTTCCTGCTTCTTATGCGGATATTGGAATTGTAGATAGAATATTTACAAGAGTTGGAGCTTCAGATGACCTGGCATCAGGACAGTCAACATTCATGGTTGAGATGACAGAGGTAGCTAATATTCTAAGGAATGCTACACCTGACAGCCTTCTCATATTGGATGAGATTGGTCGTGGAACAAGCACATTTGACGGTTTAAGTATTGCCTGGGCAGTCGTTGAGCATATTGCTAATACTAAAATACTTGGAGCAAAGACATTATTTGCCACTCATTATCATGAACTTACAGAACTTGAAGGAACACTGGATGGTGTGAATAATTACTGTATTGCTGTTAAGGAAAAGGGCGATGATATAGTATTTTTAAGAAAAATTGTGAGAGGCGGTGCTGATAAAAGCTATGGTATACAGGTTGCAAGACTTGCAGGAGTTCCGGATACAGTAATTACCAGAGCTAAGGAGCTTGTCACGCAGCTTAGTGATGCAGATATTTCCCAAAAGGCAAAGGATATTGCAGTTTATTCAAAAAAGAGTGATAAGATACAGGAAGAATACAGAAAAGTAGATGAACTTGAGGTGAAACAGATGTCTCTGTTTGATGCTGTCAGTGATAATTCCATAGTGGAAGAGATTAAGAATCTTGATATCGGACACATGACGCCTATTGATGCATTAAATACACTGTATAAACTTCAGGGGAAGATTAATAACCGGTGGTAAGTTATATTTTGTGAAGTTTTCATAAGAAATGGAGTTTGCTGTGATTAATATACTTGATTCTGAGACAATTAATAAAATAGCTGCTGGAGAGGTGGTGGAACGCCCCTCATCAGTTGTAAAGGAACTTGTTGAAAATTCTATAGATGCAGGTTCTACAGCCATTACCATTGAGATAAAAGAGGGTGGTATATCTTTTATCAGAATTACAGACAATGGATGTGGAATCCCTAAAGAAGACATTCCAAAAGCATTTCTAAGACATGCTACAAGTAAAATCAAGTCTGTTGAAGATTTGTTAAGCGTATCTTCACTTGGATTCCGTGGAGAGGCTCTTTCCAGCATTGCGTCAGTTTCCCAGGTTGAACTTATTACTAAGACTGCTGATGAGGTTTCGGGATACAGATATACATGTGAAGGTGGAACTGAAGGTGTTTGCCAGGAAGTTGGTGCTCCTGAGGGAACAACAATTGTTGTAAGAAATATATTTTATAATACTCCTGTAAGAAGAAAATTTCTTAAAACAGCTTCAACAGAAGCAGGGTACGTAAGTTCACTTGTAGAGCATCTGGCTTTATCACATCCTGATATATCATTCAGATTTATAAACAATAATCAGAATAAGCTACATACATCTGGAAATATGAACCTGCTTGATATAATTTATGGAGTATATGGAAGGGATGTGGCAAGAAGCCTGATTAAAGCAGAAGGAAAGACCCAGGATATCAAACTTGAAGGCTTTATTGGTACCCCTGCCATAGTAAGGGGAAACAGATCTTACGAAAATTATTACATTAATGGAAGATATATAAAAAGTAATGTTGTAACCAAGGCTATTGAGGATGCATACAAAGGCTTTATAATGCCTCATAATTATCCTTTTACTGCACTTCATTTTACTATTGAGCCAGAGATATTAGATGTTAATGTTCATCCCCAGAAGATGGAACTTAGGTTTTCAAAGAATGAGGTAGTGTATGATTTTATATACAGTACACTGGTTGAAGCATTAAAGAAAATGGATCTGGCAGTTAAAGTCCGGCTTGAGAATGAAGGAACTTCTACTAAGAAGCCATCACTTCCAGAAAATGATAAATTAACTACACAGATGTACTTAAAGCCAGAAAGTGTTAAACAAACTCCACAGATGAACACCAGGGCAGAAGGTGACAAAAATGTGCAGCAGATAAGTATACAGCAGGAAAAGGAAAGGGCGGTGCCGCAGCCTGCAAAACCTGAGAGACTTCCGGAACCATTTGAAATAAAAAGATCCCAGCAGATGTTGAAGGAGGATTCTGTACAGTTTAATGTGACAAAAGAAAGTGATGCAAAACAAATTAACCTGTTCAAAGATTCATTTCTGGATGATACGAATAAAGATAATTACAGAATTATAGGCCAGTTATTTGATACCTACTGGCTTATTGAATATGAAGATAAGTTTTATATAATGGACCAGCATGCGGCTCATGAAAAAATAATATATGAGGAACTAATGGAAAAGATTAAGAAATCTGCTCCAGAAACCCAGATGCTTATGCCTCCTGTTATTATTGAATTGAATTTAAGGGAAGCACAGGTTCTTGAAGAAAATATGGACTGTTTCTACAAGCTGGGATTCGAAATGGAAAGCTTTGGAGAGAAGACCTACAAGATTACAGGTGTTCCTGCGAATCTTCCTAAGCTGGATTATGTCCGTATGTTTATTGATATACTCGATAATCTTGCTGATGAAGGCGGATTGGGTTATGAACTTCTGGCAGAAAGAGTGGCTTCTATGTCATGTAAGGCTGCTATCAAAGGTAATAATATGATAACATTTGAAGAAGCAAAAGAGCTTATTACCAGGCTTATGAAGGCGGATAATCCTTTTAACTGTCCACATGGCAGACCAACGCTGATTGTCATGACAAAATACGATATTGAAAAGAAGTTTAAACGAATTGTATAGGATTATAATATGGGTAACGATACTAATAACAGACCACTGGTTATCTTAACAGGCCCAACGGCAGTAGGAAAAACAGAGCTTTCTATAAGGCTTGCAAAGACAATTAACGGTGAAATAATAAGTGCTGATGCTTTGCAGGTTTACAGGGGAATGGACATTGGAACTGCCAAGGTTACAAGGGAAGATATGGATGGCGTTAATCATTATCTGATTGATGTTATTGAGCCAGAAGATGAATTTAGTGTGGCTGTTTTTAAAGAAATGGCAGAAAGTGCTATAAAAGAAATATATCAGAAAGGCAAAGTTCCAATAATTACAGGTGGAACAGGATTTTATATCCAGGCTGTGCTTTTTGGTATTGATTTTGATTCTGATGATGATAATAATCAGGAGTACCGCAGAAAATTACAGCAACTGGTTAACGACAAAGGAAAAGAATATGTTCATTTCCTGTTGAAGGAGAAAGATCCTGAGTCTGCAATGTCAATACATCCCAATAATACCCAAAGGGTTATAAGAGCATTGGAGTATTATTATACTACAGGCAAAAAGTTTTCTTCACATAATAAAGAACAGAGAGAAAAAACATCTTCGTATAATTATCTTTATTTTGTTCTTAATGATGACAGAGATAAACTCTATGACAGGATTGACAGCCGTGTTGAAATTATGTTTGATAAAGGTCTGCTTGCGGAGATGCAGAAACTGATAGACAGGGGGCTTACAAGAGAAAATCAGTCAATGCAGGCCATTGGGTACCGGGAATTGTTTGATTTTTTTGAGAACAAAACTTCATTAGAAGAGGTGAAGGAACTGATTAAACAGAATTCGAGACATTATGCAAAAAGACAGCTGACCTGGTTCAGACGGGAAAAAGAAGTGAGCTGGATAAATTATCCAGAGTTTAACTATTCTAAAGATGAAATATTAAAATATATGACAGATAAGATAAAAGAGAAAGGGATTATATAATTCATGGAAGAAATGAGAGAAATGTACAGAAATCTTGGCATATCAGACAAAATATATGATTATAGTAATGATATTCTTGAGGGATTAAAGGAGCGGTTTGACAATATTGACAAAAACGCTGAATATAACCAGCTGAAGGTTATAAATGCAATGCAGAAAAACAGAGTGGCTGAGATGCATTTGTCGGGCACAACAGGATATGGATATAATGACAGTGGAAGAGATACATTAGAGCAGGTTTACGCAGATATATTTAAAACTGAATCGGCACTTGTCAGACCTCAGATAACATGTGGAACTCATGCGTTAAATGTTGCTTTATCAGCTAATTTAAGACCTGGAGATGAACTTTTATCACCAGTAGGAAAGCCATATGATACTATGGATGAAATAATTGGAATCAGACCATCAAAGGGCAGCCTGAAGGAATATGGCGTAACTTATTCCCAGGTAGATCTTCTTGCAGACGGAAGTTTTGATTATAATGGTATTAAACAAGCTATTAATTCAAGAACAAAGCTTGTAACAATCCAGCGTTCAAAGGGATATGCCAGCAGACCAACGCTGTCCGTTGAAAGAATCGGAGAACTTATAAGATTTATTAAGAATATAAAGCCGGATGTTATATGCATGGTTGATAACTGCTATGGTGAATTTGTTGAAAGAATAGAACCATCTCAGGCTGGAGCCGATATGGTGGTTGGCTCATTAATTAAGAATCCAGGAGGCGGTCTTGCTCCATGCGGAGGATATATAGCTGGTACAAAAGAGTGTGTTGAACAGGCTGCCTTCAGACTGTCATCTCCAGGTTTGGGAAAAGAAGTCGGGGCAACACTAGGAGTGAATTCTTCATTTTATCAGGGATTGTTCCTTGCTCCAACAGTAGTTGCAGGAGCCTTGAAAGGTGCCATATTTGCAGCTAATGCATATGAAAAACTTGGATTTAAGGTTATTCCTGATGGCAAAGAGCCAAGATATGATATTATTCAGGCTGTGGAACTGGGAAGCGATAAGGGGCTGATTGCATTCTGTAAGGGGATTCAGGCTGCTGCACCAGTGGACAGCTTTGTTACACCTGAACCATGGGCCATGCCTGGATATGATTCAGATGTAATTATGGCGGCAGGAGCATTTGTTTCAGGTTCCTCAATAGAACTTTCGGCTGACGGACCTCTGAAACCACCATATTCTGTATATTTTCAGGGAGGACTAACCTGGTATCATGCTAAACTGGGGATTATGATGAGTATGCAGAAAATGTCGGATGCTGGATTAATTAATCTATAATATGTTATATACTTTTAAAAGTGGGTATGATATAATCAAGATTGGCTTAATGTACAATTATATAATAATAGGATGAGTGTATGAGTAATTTATCTAGGTATAAGAATGGCTGGATGTTATTATTATTTATTCTTATAGGTGTTGTGCTGGGAGGACTTATTGCTGATGTAACGGCAGGAGTGCCGGCTCTTTCGTGGCTCTCTTATGGCAACACTTTCGGAATGAATAATTCAGGTAATCCGCTTATTCTTGATTTAGGCATTCTTGTTATTACATTTGCTTTACAGATAAAAATAACTGTAGCAAGCATTGTTGGAGTTATTCTGGCAATTGTAGTATACAAGGTAATTTAGTGTTTTCCGCCTTGAACGGAAAGGATTTATGACTTCAGATAACAAACCATATGAGCGTTGTCTGGCATATGGACCTAAATCTCTTACAGATTCCCAGCTTCTGGGGGCTGTTTTGAGAATTGGTACTACCGGCATGGATTCAACACAGCTGGCTGAGGCAATAATTAATCTTGGACAGATAAATAATTCTGAAAGTAGTCTGTTAGGGATTATGAATCTGTCAATTGAAGAACTAAAGAAAATAAAAGGCGTAGGAACTGTTAAAGCTGTTCAGATTCAATGCATATGTGAATTATCAAGGCGTATAGCCAAAAAGACAGCTTCCAAGAGGCTGAAGTTTTCAGATTCATCTTCAATAGCATCGTATTACATGGAGGATTTGAGACATTGTAATCAGGAGCATGTTCTTCTGGTACTTTTGGACAATAAGTGTAATCTGATTAAGGATGTTGTATTAACTATTGGTACAGCTAATTCGTCACTTATAAGTTCAAGAGATATCTTTTTGCAGGCTTTAAAGTATAATGCTGTATTTATTGTACTTTTGCACAACCATCCAAGTGGAGATGCAACACCGAGCAACAATGATATTTCTGTAACAAGAAGTGTTTCTGATGCTGGTGAACTTATTGGTATTAAATTACTGGATCACATAATTATTGGTGACAACAGTTATGTGAGTTTAAAAGAAAAGAACTATATATAACTGAAAGGGGTACAGGTATGGGCACTGTTTACGGCATTGACATCGGTACAAGTAATTTTAAAATGTGTTGCAAGGACAAGGAGCAGATTCTTAATGAGAAGAACATTATTGCCATTGCTAACAAAAAAGATCTTCTTGCTTTTGGAGATGAAGCATACGAGATGTATGAGAAGGCTCCGGAGAATATTGAAGTTTCTTTTCCAGTTAAGTATGGAGTTATTGCAGACATTGAAAATATGCAGACTCTCCTTCTTCAATTCTATAACAAAATTAACAACGATAAGAAAAGTGCTGCTAACACAGACTTTTATATTGCTGTTCCAACGGACGTTACTGAGGTGGAAAAGAGAGCATTTTATGAACTTGTTGCTGATTCAAAGGTAAAGGCAAAGAATATATATATTGTTGACAAGCCTGTAGCAGATGCAATTGGTGCCGGTCTGGATGTTACTAAATCAAGGGGTATTATGATAGTTAATATTGGAGCAGAAACTACTGAGATATCTGTTCTTTCCCTTGGCGGAATTGTAATAAGCAAATCAGTTAAAATTGGTGGCAATAAGCTGGATGACTGTATTATAAGTCATATAAGAAAAGTGTATAATCTTGTGATTGGAAGTAAAACAGCTGAATCATTAAAGAAAGAGATAGGCAGTGCAATTAAATGCGATGAGAAATTTGCACCTGGTTTTGGACGTAATGTATTGTCAGGTCTTCCTGTAAGTGTGGATATTTCTTCTGATGTAGTTTATCAGGCTATTATTGATCCGTTACATTCAATTATGGATTCCATTAAGGTTATTCTTGAAAGAACTCCGCCAGAACTTGCAGCAGATATTATTAAGAATGGTATTTATGTGTCTGGTGGTACATCTAACATAAATAACCTTGAAGCATTTATCAGTGGGGAGACAAATCTTAAGGTTAATGTAGTTGAGAATCCGTCAGAAAGCGTTGTTAGAGGCCTTATGGGGGTTGTATCAAATCCGGAATTTGAAGGTATTGCATACACACCACAGGATAAGGTATATGATTAATATATGTTAAGGATTATGTAAGATGAAAAGGAAATTATCAGAATTTTTCACGTCCAAATATATCTTAATCGCAGTTGTTGTGTTGTGTGTATTGGTAATGGGCATAAGCTTTTTTACAGATAAGCTGTCTGCTCCTTTTAGAAATGCAGTTTCATCTGTGGTTATGCCCATCCAGAAGGGAATGAATTATATTGGACTGTGGACTAATGATAAATACAGTCAGCTTCAGGAGGTCAAAAGGCTTCTGGAAGAAAATGACGAACTTCGCAGTACAGTAGATAGTCTTACAGAAGAAAACAACAGATTAAAGCAGGATACATATGAACTGGAAAGATTGAGACAGCTTTATGAACTTGATGCCCAGTATGAGGAATATCCCAAAGTGGGAGCCAGAATAATTGGAACATCTTCTGATAACTGGTATTCCACATTTACAATTAATAAGGGAAGTGAAGAGGGGCTTAAGGTTGATATGAATGTTGTTGCATCTGGTGGTCTGGTTGGAATAATCAGTTCAGTAGATTCCCATTCTGCCACTGTTAAAACAATTATTGAGGATGGAAGCTTTGTCAGTGGCCAGCTTATTGATACAGGAGACAAATGTACTGTTGAGGGTGATATTAAGCTGATGGACAGCGGACTTATCAGTGTTAAGTATTTCAATAGCTCTGTCAATGTAAGAAATGGTGATAAAATTGTCACATCTAATATTAGTGACAAGTATCTGTCTGGTATTCTTATTGGATATACAAAGGATGTGTCTTTGGATGTTAATAATCTTACACAGTCAGGATATCTCATTCCTGCTGTGGATTTTGAACATCTTCAGGAAGTTTTGATTATCACAGAATTAAAGGATTCCGGCAAATAAATGAAAAGAAAGATAGTAGAGCTGATTATAATTGTCATATTAATAGCAATTCAGAATTCACTGGGGAGAGTTATCAGTCTTGGTGGTGTAATGCCTAATTTCATGATACTCTTGCCAGTTATCTTTGGATATATCAATGGAAGCAAAGAGGGGATATTTACCGGATTTTTTGCAGGACTGGCATATGATGCATATTCTGCCAATGTCTTTGGTTATTCTGCCCTGTGTTTTTCTGTTATTGGATATATCTCTGGTCTGTTTTATTTGAAATATGAGGATGATAATATTGTCCTTCCAGCATTATTTACCATGATTGGAGATTTGTTTTTTGAGACTGGTTCATACTTTGGTAATTTTATGCTTCATAATGACTTGAATTATGGGTTCTATCTGTCAAGAATTATTGTTCCGGAGATGCTATACAGCGCATTAATTATGCTTATCCTTATAAAACCATTATGTATGCTGAATCCGCATCTTAACAGTAAGGATAAGAGGAGACTGGGTGAATTAAATGAAAGAGATATTTGAGTATATTTTAAGTTTACTAAAGTCAAGAATTGTGCCATTTGTACTTGTATTTATTGTAATGTTTTCCATTGCAGTCGGCAGATTGTTTAGTATTCAGATAATCAATGGAGAATCATATGTTTCATCGCTTTCAGAATCTATCAAGAAAACTACCAGTGTTGCAGCAACAAGAGGTAGAATTTTTGATAAGAATGGAGTTTTACTGGCATACAATGAAATTGCATTTGCAGTTAAAATCAGTGATAGCGGAACATATTCCAGCAATACAGCTAAAAATAATTCTATTAATTCTGCTATTGAAAAGACGCTGGATATAATTGAGTCGAAGAATGATAAATTCTCAAATGATTTTCAGATTGTATCAGATGGCAATAATGGTTTTAAGTACACTGTATCAGATAATGCTTTATTAAGATTTAAGAGAGATACATATGGTGTGTCTACAATTTCAGGATTGTCTGATGAACAGAAAAACTCATCTGCCAACGAGATGATTGATTATCTGTGTAACAGATATGAATTGAATAAAGATGATTATTCTGTTTCACATCTACTGGAAATAATTAATCTGAGAGTGAGTATGTCTGCCAATTCATATAACAGATATGTCAGCTTTACAATAGCAAATGAGGTTTCTGATGATACTGTTGCAGCTGTTCTTGAGAGTTCAGGAGACCTTCCGGGAGTTACAGTTGAGCAGCAGTATGTTAGAAGATATGTAAACAGTGTATATTGTTCCCAGGTGCTTGGATATACTGGAACAATATCAAGTGCGGAACTTGAAAACCTAAGAGCGCAAGACTCTTCTTATGAAAATAATGACATAGTTGGTAAGACTGGTATTGAGAAGGCTATGGAATCAGAACTTTCAGGTACTAAAGGATCTAAAACGGTCTATGTCGATACTGTTGGAAGAATAACTGAGGTTGTTGATGAAACAGACGCGGTAGCTGGAAATGATGTTTATCTTACAATAGATATTAACCTTCAGAAGTCTATATATGAGGCAATTGAAGATGAGATTGTGGGTATTTTATTAAGCTATATTACATTGGGTAATGAAAAATATGAATATAACTCATCTGATGAGATTTCAAAAATTAATATTCCAATAAAGGAAGTTTACTTTGCACTGATAAACAATAACCTTATTAATCTTGACAAGATGGCATTGTGTGAGCATCAGGCAGAGACAGAGGTTTACAATGAATATCTTATAAAGAAGGACTACACTTTCGACTGGCTTGAAAGGGAACTGAAGGAGGGCAATACCCAGTACGGAAAGCTTTCAGAGGAACAAAAGGCGTATATCTGGTATATTTATAAGGATTTGTTGTGCGAAAGTAAGGTGTTTAATACTGGACGGGTGGATGTTAATGATGAGGTGTATGATGACTGGATAAATGGAAATAATACCAGTCTTTCAAATCTGTTAAAATATGGTATTACTAAAAACTGGATTGATATGTCTCTCCTTGCGGATGAACAGTATACCAGTTTATCGGAGTCATACGATATATTGTGCCAGTATATTATGGATGAATTATATGTTGATAATAATTTTTCCAAGAAAATGTATAAATACATGGTGGAAGATGTTGATATAACTGGCCGACAGCTGATTATGATTCTGTTTGAACAGGGATTTCTTGATTCTGAAGAGGAGTACGCTCTGATTAATGAGGGAAGAATGTCACCATATAATTTTATGCTGGATGCAATCTCTACTAAGAGGATTACACCTGCTGACCTGGCTTTAAAGCCTTGTTCCGGGTCATGCGTAATGGTGGATCCTGATAATGGAAAGGTTATTGCACTTGTATCATATCCAAGCTACGATAATAACAAAATGTCAGGAACAGTGGATGCTGAATACTATGCTAAATTAAGCAATGACAACTCAAAACCACTTACTAATTATGCAACACAGGCGCAGAATGCTCCAGGTTCTACATTTAAGATATGTTCGGCTGTAGCTGGATTAGACCAGGGAGTAATTACTACTTCAACAGAGTTTTTCTGTGATGGTACTTTCTCGGAAACTTCACCTCCTGCAAGATGCTGGCAGAGATGGGGACATGGTAATGAGACAGTTTCAACTGCCATAAGAGATTCATGTAATATATATTTTTATAATGTTGGATTTAAGTTATCTAAGCTGAAAAATGGTGAATTTAACGATACCTATGGTATTAATATCCTTAAAAATTATGCAGAACAGTTTGGACTTGCAACTACTTCTGGTATTGAAATATCTGAGAAGCTGCCTCACCCATCAACAATTGATGTAATAAGATCTGCAATTGGACAGGGTAACCATTCATACAGTGCCCTTAATCTGGCAAGATACTGTTCAACTATCGCAAACAGCGGTACATGCTACAATCTTACACTTGTTGATAAGATAACAGATAACAGTGGCAATCTTATAGAAGAGAATCAGGCAGATGTGGCTTCAACAATGGATATTAATAATGGAATATGGAACGCTGTTCATTATGGCATGTATCTTGCCACAGAATCATATCCTGCACTTGCTAATATTGGAATATCCGTTGGCTCAAAAACAGGAACAGCCCAGGAAAATGAAAGAGAACCTGATCATGCTACTATGATAAGCTATGCTCCGTATGATGACCCACAGGTTGCTATGGCTGTTATAATCAGAAATGGTTATGGAAGTGGTTATACAGCAACTTTGACAGCAAATATATTAAAAACATACTTTGGTCTTGAATAATGACGAAAAAAATTTTAAAATATATATGTTTTTATTGTTAAGAAATGAGGTGTACAGTGAGTAATTCAGTTATAATTAAGAGCAATAAGCAGGGAATAACTGTTATTCTTGATGATGAAATCGGTTTTGATGAGTTAAAGAGCCTTGTTAAAGAGAAGTTTACACAATCCTCATCATTTTTTGGAAGTGCTGACATGGCCATGGCATTTGAGGGAAGGGAACTATCTAATAAGGACCAGCAGGAGCTTATTGATATTGTCGAAGCATCAACCAATATGAAGGTTATATGTGTACTGGATGAAAAATCTCTTAAGAGTTCAAAGGATAACAGCAGTGGTTCTAATGGCTCTATGCTTGTGAATGGTTCACCAGATGGATTGTTTTATAAGGGGACATTAAGGTCAGGACAGGTTCTGGAGTCAGAGACAAGTGTTATTGTTCTTGGTGATGTCAATCCAGGTGGAAGAATAATTTCCAAGGGGAATGTTGTTGTGCTTGGAAGTCTTAAAGGGAATGTGTATGCAGGTGCTGCCGGTAACAGTAATTCATTTGTTGTTGCTCTTGACATGAGTCCGATGCAGATAAAGATTGCTGATGTGATTGCAAGAAGTTCTGACAGTTCAATTCCTGCCAAGATTAAAAAGGCAAGAAAAAACAAAATGGCTAAGATTACAAAAAGTATCCAGCCTAAGATTGCATTTGTGGAGGATGGGAATATATACATAGAGAATCTTTCATCTGATGTAATTGAGGATATTAAAATCAATTAATGTTGATTTAATTGCTATATTGAAGCATAATTAAACTGGGAATGGTTTGAAAAACAAATATTTTTAATTTACAGGAGGCGCATAATGAGCGAAGTTATTGTTGTTACATCTGGTAAAGGTGGTGTTGGTAAGACTACAACAACTGCTAATATTGGAACAGGTCTTGCAAAGCTTGGTAAGAAGGTTGTTATGATTGACACTGATACTGGTTTAAGAAATCTTGATGTTGTATTAGGTCTTGAAAATAGAATCGTTTACAATCTTGTTGATGTTGTAGAGGGAAACTGCAGAATCAAGCAGGCAATGATTACAGATAAGAGATGTCCTAAGTTATACCTTCTTCCAACAGCACAGACAAGAGATAAGTCAGCTATTACTCCAGAACAGATGATTAAAGTGATTGAGGAGATTAAGGCAGATCCGGAAGAATTTGATTACATAATCCTTGACTGCCCTGCAGGTATTGAGCAGGGATTCCAGAATGCAATTGCAGGTGCTGACAGAGCATTGGTTGTTACTACACCAGAGGTTTCTGCAATCAGGGATGCTGATAGGATTGTTGGTTTACTTGATGCACATGGACTTAAAGACCATGAGGATCTTATTGTAAACAGAATCAGAATGGATATGGTAAACAGAGGCGAGATGATGTCAATTGAGGATGTTAATGATATCTTACAGCTTAATGTTATAGGTGCCGTTCCAGATGATGAGAACATTGTTGTAGCTACTAACAAAGGTCAGCCACTGGTTGGAGATGATTCTCTTGCAGGACAGGCTTACATGAACATTTGTAGAAGAATTACCGGAGAAGAAGTTGAATTTCTTGATCTTAATGGCAAGGGAGGTTTCATTAAGAAGCTGTCTTCACTCTTTAAGGGTAATAAGTAATTTACAGGGGGCTGAAATATAATGAGCTTATTAGATTTGTTTAAGAAAAAAGGCTCTGGCGACGTTGCAAAAGACAGATTAAAGCTTCTGCTTGTTTCTGACCGTGCAAACTGTTCTCCAGAGGTTATGGAAATGATTAAAAATGATATTATAAAGGTAATATCAAAATATATGGTTATAGATGCTGAAGGACTTGATATTCAGATTACTTCTACTGAATCTGACTCAAATAATGGTTCTGTTCCGGCATTATTTGCTAATATTCCTATTAAGGACATGAGAAATAGTGATAATAAATAGGGAATATATAACTAGGAGCTAGTATGTTTAAGAAATATCAGTTGAAATCATATAATTTCAGACTTCTTGTACTACTGATAATAACAGCACTTTATGGTATTCTGGTAATTAACAGTGCAAATCCTCTGTATACATTCAGACAGTGTTTTGGTTTTGTATTGTCCCTTACTGTAATGATATTCGTATCCTTTATAGATTATAACTTTATTTTAAGGTATTACTGGGTATGGTATTTTTGTGATATCCTTCTTCTTATACTTGTTAAAGTAGTTGGAAAATCAAGCCATGGAGCAAAGCGATGGCTTCCGGTATTTGGGATACAGTTCCAGCCTTCTGAGTTATCAAAGATAATTCTTATTATAGTGGCTGCCAAGCTGATTTCTATGTATAAGGACAAGATAAATGACTGGAGGTTTTTGTTGATACTTGCTGTAATACTTGGTGTACCTCTGGTTTTAACTGCATCACAGCCGGATTTGTCAACCACGATTCTTACTTTTCTTATCCTTTTTGCTGTTGTTTTTTGTGCAGGTTTAAGTTATAAGATAATAGGACTGGCTGTTTTGATAGTTGTTCCTCTTATGATTGGCTCCTTATTCTATATTGGTAATGAGAATAATAGTGTATTTTTCCTGAAAGATTACCAGAGAGACAGAATTGTTTCCTTCCTGCACCCTGACGAGAATGATGCAGGTGTGTATCAGCAGGAATATGCTGTTAAGGCTATTGGTTCTGGACAGTTGTCAGGAAAAGGTCTTGATAATGATGATCCAACTTCTATGAAGAATGCAAATTATATTGCTGAAGCCCACACAGATTTCATATTTGCTGTAATAGGTGAAGAACTTGGGTTTGTCGGATGCGTTGCGGTTGTGGTATTATTAGCATTGATAGTTATGGAATGTATTATCGCAGCGGTAAGCGCAAAGAACATGGCAGGCAAGCTGATATGCTGTGGTGTGGCAGCTTATATAGGGTTTCAATCCTTTATTAATATTGGAGTTGTAACTCATATTCTTCCTAATACTGGATTACCGCTTCCTTTTTTAGTTACGGTATTTCTTCTTTACTTATATTGTTTTTATCTATGGGGGTTGTGCTTAATATCAGTCTTCAGAGAAATGTTATTAAGGATGATGAGATTTTTGCTAAAGATTTTAAAGGTTAAATAATATCTTAAGAGGTAGGGCTGTATGAACATAGGTCTAATTGCACATGATTCTAAAAAGAAATTGATGCAGAATTTCTGTATTGCATATCACGGTATACTAAGTAAGAACCAGTTGTATGCAACTGGAACAACTGGGCAGCTTATTAAGGAGGTTACTAATCTTTCGGTTCATAAATTCCTGGCAGGTCATCTTGGTGGTGTTCAGCAGCTTTGTGCTGAAATTGAACATAATCAGATGGACCTGGTGATTTTCTTGCGGGAGCCAACAAATCCAAAGGCACATGAACCGGATATCTCGGACGTTTCCGTTCTTTGTGATATGTATAATATTCCTCTTGCTACTAATATTGCTACGGCAGAGCTTCTGATTAAGTCTCTGGAACGTGGTGATATGGAATGGCGTGAAATTTACCAGTGATTATATATTATTAAGCCGGCTGCCCGAAGGTTAGTCGGCTAATGTTCAGTTTTGATATTATTTATTAAGTAAAGGATTTCTTATGGGCAAAGAAAAAAAAGCTAAAAATGGGAAAAAAGTTGTAAAATACAGAAGAAAGCCTAAGGCAGCTGCTGCAATACTGGCTGTTGTTCTGTTTTACCTGATAGCTTTTATAATAATATATCTGTCGAAGTCAAAGGTGCAGACATATGAAGTTGACATGGGTTCACTTACTTCTAATGCAACGTTTACCGGAATAGCCTTGAGAACGGAAAAGATTGTTAATTCCAACTACTCTGGCAACATAAATTATTACCAGAAAGAGGGGAGCAGGCTAAAGGTGGGAGATACAGTTTATACTGTTGATGAAACAGGGCGTGTTTCTGAAATTTTATCCCAGTACAAGAGAAGTGATGAAAATTCCCTTTCAAAGCAGGATCTTTCCACAATTAAGTCTATGTTGAACAATTTTAAGACTAACTATGATGGCAGTAATTTTGGTGATATATATGATTTAAAAACAGAATTGAATTCTGCAGTGCTTCAATCAATGAATGAGAGCATAATTGCTAATCTTGACAGTATTGTCGCAAGTACAGGCTCTGAAAATCTATTTCAGACAGTTGCAGCAGATGAGGCAGGAACAGTTGTATATTATACAGATGGTTATGAAGATGTTACATCTGACAATTTAACCAATGACATGTTTAATAAAGGTTCTTATAAAAAAACTAATCTTAAAACAGAGAGTATTGTGGTTAAGGATAATCCAGCATATAAGATAATTTCGGATGAGGTATGGTATATATGTTTTCCTCTTACCAAGAACGATATTGAAAAGTATTCTTTGTCTGATAAGAGCTCTGTATCAATAAAGATATTAAAGGATAATATTTCTGCTGTCTGTCCATTTTCTCTTGTCAATAACAATGGTCAGTATTTTGGGAAGATTACTCTTAAGAAATATATGGTAAGGTATGCTACAGACAGATACATAGATTTCGAGCTTAGTTCATCAAGTAAAATAGGGCTTAAGATACCTGCTTCTGCAATTACAGATCATGAATTTTATGTTATACCTAAATCCTACCTGACAACTTATGGAAATAACAGTACATATGGCGTTATTGTGGAAGAATATTCCAATGGTGAGATGAAAAACTATTTTAAAGCATTGGATATCTATAAGCAGACTGATGAATGTGTGTATATTTCAACTGATGCAATGGAGAGGGGAACATCTGTTATTAAGCCGGATTCTTCTGAAAAATTTGTTGTTAATTCAACAGAAAAGTTAAAGGGCGTTTATTGCGTTAATACTGGTTATACTGCATTTAAGATGGTAGATATTATAGACCAGAATAATGAATATGTTATCTCTAAAAAGGGTATTTCTTTTGGAATATCATTGTATGATAGAATTATTCTTGATGCTGAAAAATATACAGACAACCAGATGGTATACTAGTACACCGATTTCTAAATATCTACATCAAAGAAATATTCTGTATTATTTTTCCAGTTATTTACGATACGATGTACTAGGTGGAAAGGCAAGGTTTTATATGGATAATATTATAACAGAGAACTTAAAACAGGTTCAGAATAATATTAATTATGCATGTGAAAGGGCTGGAAGGAGTACTTCCGAGGTTACTCTTGTTGCGGTAAGCAAGACGAAACCTGTTGAGATGATTATGGAAGCCTATAATGCAGGAATACGTGATTTTGGTGAGAATTATGTCCAGGAACTTGTTGATAAGATTGATATTATGCCAAAGGATATAAGGTGGCATATGATTGGACATTTACAGCGAAATAAGGTAAAATACATTGTTGGTAAGGTTGCTATGATTCATTCTGTTGATTCATTGCGGCTTGCAGAGGAGATTAGCAAGGAGTCAGTTAAGAAAAACGTTGTATCTGAAATTCTAATTGAGGTCAATGTTGGAATGGAGGAATCCAAATTTGGTATTACAACAGATAACGCTCTTGATATGGTTATTGCCATTAGTCAGCTTCCTAACATTGTTATCAGAGGTTTCATGACAAGTGCTCCATTTGTTGATAATGCAGAAGATAATAGAAAGATTTTTAAAGGTTTGCACAATATTATTGTTGACATCAGAGACAAAAACATTGATAATACTACTATGGATGTCCTTTCCATGGGTATGACCAATGATTATATTGTAGCCGTAGAAGAGGGAGCTTCAATGGTTCGTGTGGGTACAGCTATATTTGGCGCACGTAATTATAATATATAGTTTAGGAGATAGAAGATGGGATTATTAGATGGTGTTATGAACGTATTCAAATTAAAAGATGATGATGATTATGATGATGAGTACGATTACGATGAATATGATGATGAATACAATGATGATGAGGATAAAGCCTCTGCAAGAATGAAGCTTTTCTCTGGAACCAAGAAAGCTTCATCTGAAGAAGATGATGATTTCGAGGATGCAAAGGTACCTCCAAAGATTTCTGCTGGTTCAGGTAAGAAGGTTGTTCCGATTAAACCAGGTACATCAAGAGGTCTTGAGGTAGTTGTTATAAGACCGGAGTCCATGGAGGATGCCAGCGATATAACTGATACACTTCTCAATGGAAAGGCAGTTGTACTTAACCTGGAAGGTATTCATGTTGAGATAGCCCAGAGAATTATTGATTATTCAGCAGGTTCTTGTTATGCTATGAGAGGTAATCTTCAGAAGATTACAAGTTACATATTCCTTGTTACCCCACCTAATGTTGACATTTCAGGGGACATTCCTGAACTGGTGGCTGGAGGTATTGATTTATCTTCATTCAATAAGTAATTTTATTTTTACCACCTGTTGCTTTGGTAGCAGGTGGTTATTTAGTAATATGAAAGGATTATACGTATTATGCCAGATTTAATTACAGTACATTTAGATGACAAGCCAATTTATGATATTGTTATTGAGAATGATTTTTCAAAATTAGCAGAAAGCTTTAATAAGCTCAATGTTTCAGGCAGAAAACTTGCTGTTATTACAGACAGTAATGTGTGACCTTTGTATTAAGAGTTGTTTGTTA
>CALZFR010000012.1 GCA_945648485.1 uncultured Eubacterium sp.
AATACCTTTGGACAGACTTAAGCTTGCCACCCAGAATATTAAGATGGGTAATCTGGATTTCGAGATGCCTAAAAGCTCCCGGGATGAAATAGGTGATGTGTGCCGGGATTTTGAGGAAATGAGGGTTATCCTTAAGGAAACTTCGCAGGAAAAGATTATTTCTGACAAGGAAGAGAAGGAGCTGATAAGAAATATCTCCCATGACCTTAAAACACCTCTTACGGCCATAAAAGGATATGTGGAGGGAATTATGGATGGAGTGGCAGATACACCGGAAAAGCAGTAGAGGTACATGCAGACCATTGCCAACAAGGTTAATGACATGGACAAGCTTATTGACGAGCTTACCATATATTCAAAGCTGGATACCAACAGAGTGCCATATTCTTTCAGCAGAATTAATTTAAAGGATTATTTTGATGATTGCTGTGAAGAGATAAGGGTTGACCTGGAGGCTCAGGATATCGATCTTGTATACCAGTGCCATAATGTTGATGAGGTGTACATATACGCCGATGTTGAGCAGCTTAAGAGGGTAATTAACAATATTATCAGTAATTCTGTTAAATATATGAAAGAGGGAAGAAAGGGCAGGATTGAAATAAATCTGTATGATGAAGGGGATTATGCTCATATTATTATGACAGACAATGGCATGGGTATTGGAACTTCAGATTTACCTCATATATTTGACAGATTTTACAGGACTGATGAATCAAGGAACAGTAAACAGGGAGGCAGCGGCATTGGTCTTGCCATTGTCAGAAAAATAATAGAAGACCACAAAGGTAAGATATGGGCAGAAAGCGTTGAAGGAGAAGGAACTACCATGCACATATGCTTAAGAAAAGATATAGACACAAGTAAATATATTATGCAAGGAGAGACAAAGAATGAGTAAAGTATTAATTGTTGAAGATGAAGAAGCGATTGCTGAAATTGAAAAGGATTATCTTAAGTTAAGTGGATTTGAGGTAACAGTGAAATCAGATGGTGAAAGCGGACTTGAGTCGGCCATGGGAGAGGATTATGACATATGTATCCTTGATGTAATGCTTCCTGGAGTGGATGGATTTGAGATATGCCGCCAGGTAAGGGAAAAGAAGAACATTCCTATTATCATGGTTTCAGCAAAGAAAGAGGATATTGATAAAATAAGGGGATTAGGTGTAGGCGCAGACGACTATATGACTAAGCCTTTCAGTCCCAGTGAGCTTGTTGCCAGAGTGAAAGCCCATCTCGCAAGATATGAGAGACTGGTTAGCAGTTCTAAGGAAAATAATGACGTTATTGAAATCCGTGGTATCAAAATTGATAAGACAGCCAGAAGAGTTTTCGTTAATGGGGAGGAGAAAGTATTTACAACGAAGGAATTTGATTTGTTGACATTTCTTGCAGAGCATCCAAACCATGTGTATACCAAGGACGAACTTTTCAAGGAAATCTGGGATATGGATTCTATAGGAGATATTGCAACTGTCACAGTTCATATTAAGAAAATCCGTGAAAAGATTGAATATGATACATCAAAGCCACAGTATATCGAGACAATATGGGGCGTTGGATACCGCTTTAAGGTCTGATTGCATTTCAGCCTGGAAATAAGTGTTGTATCCTGGTGGTTTCAGGCAGAGGATGCATTGGATAAATAATATGGAAATGAGGGTTGGTAGTGGAGTTTAGTAAGAAAAAAATGAAACAGATTGTGCTCCTTATGGTTATAGCTGCAATTCTGGTGCTGTGTGTAATTAATTCACAGGGAATAATGAATGCTGTTGGACTGGTAATTAAGATTGCCATGCCATTTATAACAGGCTGTGCTATTGCATTTGTACTTAATATTGTGATGAATCTGATTGAGAACAGAATACTGAATAAATGGACTGGAAAATATGCTGACAGATTCAAAAGGCCTGTCAGTATTGTCCTGACATTTGTGTTTATTGTACTTCTTCTGGTTTTTCTGATTTCAATGGTTGTGCCACAGCTTGTAAGAGCCGTAAGTGATGTGGTAAAGCAGGTTCCTCTGGGAATTAACAGACTTATGGCAGAGCTTGACATACTGTGCCAGAAATATCCGGAACTGCAGCAGCAGATAGATGTATTAAGCAATATTGGAAAGAATTGGGATAGCATTGTTAACAATATAGGTTCGTTCTTTAAGAATGGATTTGGTGATGTGCTTAATTCCACAATTGGTATTGCAAGCAGTGTGGTAAGTGGATTTACTAATCTGTTTATTGGACTGGTATTCAGTGTGTATGTGCTTGCCCAGAAGGAGAAGCTGGCAGGTCAGGTAAAGAGAGTTTTATCTGCATTTTTACCGGAAAAGATAAATAATAGTGTATTATATGTATGCGCACTTCTGAATAAGAATTTCACCAACTTTATTACTGGACAGTGTCTTGAAGCTGTAATTCTTGGAACTATGTTTGTAATTGCCATGACAATATTCAGGATGCCTTATGCTGTTATGATTGGTGTGCTTATTGCATTTACAGCGTTAATACCTATTGTGGGAGCTTTTATTGGATGCGTGGTGGGGGCGTTCCTGATTCTTCTTGTCAATCCCTGGAAGGCTCTTGCATTCATTGTTTTATTCCTTGTTTTACAGCAGATTGAGGGCAATCTCATATATCCAAGAGTTGTGGGAAGTTCAGTGGGACTTCCGGCAATGTGGGTGTTGGTAGCCGTAACAATTGGCGGAAGCCTGTTTGGAATTATGGGAATGCTGATATTCATTCCGCTTATTTCTACGGTTTATGCACTGTTAAGAGAGTGCGTTAATAGGAGGAATGAAAGAAAGTATATAAAATAAAAATCAGCGTGTATCCACAGGTGAACTGCATATTTGCAGTTCACCCATGGATACACGCTTTTTTGTGATTTGTATGTGCTGTTAGTTTGCGTAATCCAGTAGGAGACTGTTGGATTCGTGTTAGTACATCATTGAGAATAAGCTGGTAGAAAATCCAATTGCCATTGAACCTATGAAAACAACTATACCAACAACTACTGAGACAACAAGAAGAATCTTGCATATCTTGATGTTTGATTCGTATTTATCGTAAAAACCATATCTGAAATTGTTGTTTGCCTGGAATAAAAATACTAACGCAATAGCGCCAACAATCTTGCTTAAGAACAGGATGCTTAATATACAGAAGACAAGCATCAATGTAAAATTCGGACAATTGTTCTGCTGGTTGCCATTACCTCCATAATAATTTCCATTGTTATAATTGTTGTTATTGTAACCATTATTATAACCATTATTGTAGCTGTTATAGCTATTATTGCTATAGCCATTATTGTTGTAGCCATTGTTGTAGTTGTTGTTATAGCCATTATTATAGCTGTTGCCAGAGTTACCATATACATTGCCGTTGTTGTAGTTGCTGCCGGTATTGCCGTAACCATAGCCATTACTGTAGCTGTTGCCAGAGTTACCATATACGTTGCTGTTGTTACTGCTGTTGGCATTATTGTTATCATTGTTATATGGCTGATTAGGGTTATTGCTATAATTATCAGAATAGCTGCCATAACCTGGAGTGCTGTTATTATTACCAGCGGAATCCTGATTGTTGTTCTGAATGTCATTCTGCACATTATTCTGAACATCATTCTGATTATTATTCCAGAATGGGTCTGGTGTATAATTGTCCATAATTACCTCGTTTCTTAAGTGGTTCAACCACTTATATTTTATGTAAGTATTGTGAGATATAAGGGCTCCCCACCCATACATATCTTGATAATAAACAAGTTAAAAGACCCCGTCAAGTAAAAATTGACGCGCATTGGCTTTTATAATATGATGGTGCCAAAGTATTCGGCCAGAGGAAATAGATATATGGATATTGTATTCGAGGATAAGGATAAAATAATAGTAAATAAGCCTGCAGGGCAGCTTACCCAGAGCGGCAGGAATTTTGATCTGGACCTGGTAAGTGAGGTGATGAATTACCAGAAGAGCAGGAAAGAAAGCGTATATGCAGCTGTAATAAACAGACTGGACAGACCTGTAAGCGGTCTGGTTCTCATTGCAAAGAACAGGCAAAGTGCTGGAAAGTATACAAAAATCATGCAGCAGCAGGGATTTTGTAAACAGTATTATGCTCTTGTATGTGGAAAATTCGATGAGAAACAAGGTATCTTTGTGGATTATCTTATTAAAGGCAAGGATAACATTGCTAAAGTTGTGAAAGAAGGCTGCCCTGGAGCAAAAGAGGCAAAGCTGGAGTATAAGGTTGTTGCAGAGGCAAGGATTAAACCGCAGGATGGAGAAGAAAACAGGACGGGTTGTGAGACAGACGGCGGAATGTGGATTTCCATGGTGGAGATAACTCTTATTACAGGCAGATTTCACCAGATTAGGGCACAGTTTGCGTCAAGAGGACACGGAATAGTTGGTGACGTAAAGTATAATGGTGGCATGAATGTTTCGGGAGCCGATATGCCAGATAGAATGTCTGATAAAGTATTAAAAGAAATAAGACTTAAGCCCAGAGAAATTGCTCTATGTGCTCATTCTATAAATGTTGATGGCAACGTATATGATATTACACCAGAGTGGTGGCCCATGGGATGACAGAGATAGTGCTTGTGTGAATATAGATGGTGCATGCCTGAATAGCGAAATGTCTTGAAATAGGGGCAGCAACGTGATACACTAAATAAAGTTTTTAGCAGTTTCGGACAGAATATAAGTCTGATGATGAAATGAAAAAATAATTAATGTAACAAATAATAAGGAGTGGGAGTTATGGCAGAGGATAAAAAGTTAGTAGAGGCGATTACATCCATGGATGTTGATTTCGCCCAGTGGTACACAGATGTGGTTAAGAAAGCAGAGCTTATGGCTTATTCCAGCGTTAAGGGCTGCATGATATTCAAGCCAGCAGGATATGCTATCTGGGAGAACATCCAGAAGGAGATGGACAGAAGATTTAAGGAGACAGGGGTTGAGAATGTATATCTTCCAATGTTCATTCCAGAGAGTCTTCTTGAGAAGGAGAAAGACCATGTAGAGGGATTTGCTCCAGAGGTTGCCTGGGTAACCCAGGGTGGACTTGCCCCACTTCAGGAGAAAATGTGTGTAAGACCTACATCAGAGACTTTATTCTGCGATTTCTACAAGGATGAAATCCAGTCATACAGAGATTTGCCAAAGGTGTATAACCAGTGGTGTTCAGTTGTAAGATGGGAGAAGGAGACAAGACCATTCTTACGTTCAAGAGAGTTCCTGTGGCAGGAAGGACATACTGCCCATGCCACTGCGCAGGAAGCTGAGGCAAGAACACAGCAGATGCTTAACCTCTATGCCCAGTTCTGTGAAGAGGTTCTCGCAATTCCTGTAATCAAGGGACGCAAAACTGATAAGGAGAAATTTGCCGGAGCAGAGGCAACATATACAATCGAAGCACTGATGCATGATGGCAAGGCATTACAGTCAGGAACAAGCCATAATTTCGGTGATGGTTTTGCAAAGGCATTTGGAATCCAGTATACAGATAAGGATAATACATTAAAATATGTTCACCAGACATCATGGGGAACTACTACACGTCTTATTGGTGCCATTATCATGGTTCATGGTGATGACAGCGGTCTTGTGCTTCCACCAATGATTGCACCAGTACAGGTTGATGTAATACCTATCATGCAGAAGAAAGAGGGCGTTCTTGAGAAGGCAGCAGAAGTTGCCAAGGCTCTTAAGGAAGCAGGACTTCGTGTTAAGGTTGATGATTCAGACAAGAATCCTGGATGGAAGTTCTCAGAGCAGGAGATGCGTGGAATTCCAGTACGTGTTGAGATGGGACCAAGAGATATTGAAGCTGGTAAGGCTATCATTGTCAGAAGAGATACAAGAGAAAAGACAGAGGTTGCTATTGATGAGCTGCCTGTTAAGATTAAGGAAATTCTTGATACAATGCAGGTTGAGATGCTTGAAAGGGCAAGAACCCACAGAGATGCTCATACATATGTAGCATTAAATTATGATGAATTCAAGGAAACAGCAGCTACAAAGTCTGGATTTATCAAGGCAATGTGGTGTGGTGACCAGGCTTGTGAGGACATGATTAAAGAGGATACAACTGCTACATCGAGATGTATCCCATTTGAACAGGAACATTTAAGTGACGTATGCGTGTGCTGCGGAAAGCCAGCCCAGAAGATGGTATACTGGGGCAAGGCTTACTAGTATATCTAGAAGAATACTCTGGCTAAACCTGAGTTAAGGCATACTGGGAGGTATTGATGGAACTGCCTGAGAATGTGAGAAACATTATCAGTACAATTGAAAAAAATGGTTGTGAAGCCTATGCTGTGGGCGGATGTGTAAGGGATACTCTCATGGGTAAGACACCAAGCGACTGGGATATTACTACTTCTGCCCTGCCTATGCAGGTAAAGTCCATGTTTGGAAGAACAGTTGATACCGGGCTGAAGCATGGTACAGTAACTGTTATGATAGGAAAAACAGGATATGAGGTTACTACATACAGGATTGATGGCGAATATAAGGATGGAAGACATCCTGAAAGTGTGGAATTCGCCCTCAATCTTGTGGAAGACCTGAAACGCCGGGATTTCACTATTAATGCCATGGCATACAATGATAAGAATGGTCTTGTTGATGAATTTGACGGCAGAGGTGACCTTGAAAGAAAGGTTATCCGGTGTGTTGGTAATCCAATGGAGAGATTTACAGAGGATGCATTGAGAATGATGAGAGCCATCAGATTCTCGGCACAGCTTTCATTTGATATTCACCCGGATACATATAATGCAATTAATAAGCTGTCAGATACAATTAAGCAGGTCAGCATGGAGAGAATCCAGGTGGAGCTTACAAAGACACTGGTATCTGATAATCCTGAAAAGGTAGAGCTTTTCTATTCAACCGGAATATTTGCCGCAGTTCTTCCAGAAATATCCCGTATATTTGAGGGAAGATACAGACAGAATGCGCTGTGTATGGTCAGATTTACAGAGAATACTCCGGTTTTAAGATATGCAGCACTCCTGAATTCCCTTGAGCCGGAGGAGGCAAGAAGCTTGCTTAGGCGTCTGAAGATGGACAACCATACAGTTGATTCGGTTACAGCTATTGTAGCTAATTCCAAGGGAAAGATTGATGAGAATGAGCCAGCTATAAGAGAAGCCCTTAACAGATTAGGCAAAGACCTTATGAATAATCTTCTGATTCATTCAGAAGCTCTGGCAAAGGCAAAGGAAGAGATTACAGGCGTCAAGCTTTATGGAACCCATAATCACATAGTGGCTGTAAGAAAGATGATGGAAGGTATTATTGACAGAGGAGACTGCTTTACTATTAAAGATCTGGATATAACAGGAAATGACCTGATAGAGTATGGTATGTCAGGCTCCCAGATAGGCAGGACTCTGAATGAACTTCTTCATGTTGTTATGGATAATCCTAAGCTGAATGATAAGGCTACCCTTATTGCCATGCTGGATCATTTCCAGTAGACATCATTAAATATAAATACACAAAAATGATTTGCTCCTAAGTAAAACTTAGGGGCATTATTTTTTTCACCCGCACATAATAATAGTTATAATTAGAAAGAGAGTGTGGGGGAGACCGTCAATGAATGAGAAATCACTGGAAGTACTTAACCAGTATGATGTAAAGATAATGGGCTGTGTCAGGGGACGGGGTGGAATACTGGTGTCTACTGACAAGGGAGAAAAGCTGCTGATGGAATGCAGCAAACAGGATAAATACTATCTGAGAGAGGATTGCATAACAAGAGCGGTAAAAGAGAGTGGATTTGAAAACGTTGATACTTATGTAAGAAATTGTGATAATGAGATAATATCCGTCCTGCCAGATGAGGGCCGGAAATATGTCCTTAAGGATATGTATCCTGGCAGTGAGTGCAATGTTAAAAATCTACGGGATATAAAGGCATCTGTATCAACTATGGCAAAGCTCCATATTGCCCTTAAAGCCGCTTCCAGCTCTCTGTGCATTAATGACAGTGGTGTAAGGTTGTCCAGAGGCAGCATAAAGGATACTGTTGAAAGGCATACCAGAGAACTTAAGATGGCAGAAAATTATCTGAAAAATAAAAAACGCAGGACAGAATATGAACTGACAATATACAGACAACTGGGTAAATTCTATTCAGAAGCAAGGACGGCTGTGGATATGCTTCAAAACAGTGAAGTTGAAGCAAGGCTTGAAAAGGCATTGGACAGCAATGAACTTATTCATGGTAATTTCAATTATCATAATGTGATTATATGTGATAAACCAGAGAGGGGAAGTTATCCGGCAGGCAGCAACAGCAGTGGCGTTATGACAGCGGTGACCAATATGGAAAAATGCAGGATTGACTGCCAGATATGGGATTTATACCAGTTTATGAGAAAAATACTTGAGAAGTATAACTGGGATATAGACTTAGCTTTTAAGATGCTGGATGAATACGACAAAGTCAAGCCGGTAGAAGATGGGGAACTGAAAGTTCTGTCGGTGTTGTTTTCATTTCCGGAAAAATTCTGGAAGATTACAAATTACTATTACAACATGAATAAAGCATGGGTTCCTCCCAAGAGCATTGAAAAGCTGGAGAGCTGTATTGCCCAGAATGGGAGAAGGCTTGATTTTCTTGCAACTATACGTGCAATGTGATAAAATCAAAAGATAGTATACATAAAAACTGGGTAACTATACTCTATAGAAAGGTACATCCGAAGTTATGGATAAGAATAATTCCATTAAAAAAAGAACGACAGCTGCTCTTCTGGCGGTTCAGATATGTGTTATGGCGCTGGTTGGCTGCACTATTGGCAATGGTAATAAAACCGGAACGCTGACACCAGGCAGCTCGATACTTCCTGCACCAAAGAAAAGTATAAAAGAAGCATCAACTAATGCCTCACAGGAGATAACAGTGACAGGTGTTCTGTCATATATTGATAGAGATAACAAAAAAGCTAATTTTATAGATATATCATCGGGAGTGGA
Source organism: uncultured Eubacterium sp. (assembly GCA_945648485.1). Lineage (GTDB taxonomy): Bacteria > Bacillota > Clostridia > Lachnospirales > Lachnospiraceae > Lachnospira. The sequence continues at coordinate 9,008 of CALZFR010000012.1, forward strand.
GTATGAGGTTCCATATTCGGGAGGAACTGATTTCCGGACAAAATACAAAACGGCTATTGCGGCCTCTAACCTTACCCTTGGAGAAATATACGACGTAATATGCAGTAAAAAAGGTGTGGCCACATCTATATATGGTAGTCCTGAGAGCTTTGAGGTGTCAGGATTTAATAATGTTGAGATTGATGAGAACAAAAGAAAGATAAGCTCCGGGGCTTCAAGCTATGTGTACAGTGATAAAGCCCTTGTAATATCAGGAGAGGATAAGATACCTGTATCGGAGGTTCTCAAGCAGGATGAGGTGACATTAAGAGGCATTGGCAACACAGTATATTCCATTGTGGTTGATAAGGGGCATGGATATATTAAGTTTACAGGTGTTGATGCATTTGTGGGAGGATATGCCCAGATAGGTAATGCCCAGCTCTTTAATGTAACAGAGGACATGATGATAACTGCCGGCACAGGAACTTATAAAGTTAATCTGAAGAATGGGTCAATTGAAGCTACTAAGGAAGTGACTGTGGAGAAGGGAGAGGAGGTTTCACTGGATTTTGGTGAGTATCTCCTGCCTGCAACCCAGCAGGGTTCTGTGAATTTCATGGTAACGCCTGAAGGGGCAGTTATGTCCATAGATGGTGAAGAGGTGGATTATTCCACACCGGTACAGCTGTCTTACGGAAGGCATACTGTAAAGCTGGTAAAGAACAATTATAAGGAATATACGGAGATAATAGAAGTTAATTCTGCCTATGTAACTAAGGTTATTGATATGACAGCTACATCTACTACAGCTGCCACTACAAAAGCTGCACAACAAACAACATCAGCATCAGAAAAGACTACAACTGCAGCAGCCTCAACAACAGCTTCTGGCAGTTACAATATAATTATTACATCTCCTGAGGGAGCTGGTGTGTATGTGGACAGTGTGTATGTGGGAACTGTTCCATGCACATTTAAGAAAACGGCAGGAACTAAGACAATAACTCTTACAAAAAATGGGTATAATACAATAAGCTATTCCATTACTGTAGGTGATTCCGCAGGAAATCTTACCTATGCTTTTCCTGATATGGTAAAAACACAGGAATAGAAGCTGCTTAAGAAATGAGAGGATGATATGAAGATTCCATTTTCACCACCAGATATAACTGATGAAGAGATTAAAGAGGTAACAGAGGTTTTAAAATCCGGATGGATAACTACAGGTCCTAAAACTAAGGAGCTGGAGAGAAAAATTGCAGAATTCTGCCATACTGACAGGGCGGTTGCGCTTAATTCCGCAACTGCGTGTATGGAGATGGCTCTGCGATTATTTGAGATTGGTCCGGGAGATGAAGTTATTGTTCCTGCTTACACATACACAGCATCTGCCAGTGTGGTGGCACATGTTGGAGCAACTATAAAGCTGGTTGACGTGGGGGCAGACTCCTACCATATAGATTATGACAAACTGGAAGAACTTATTACTGATAAAACTAAAGCCATTATTCCTGTGGATATAGCCGGTGTTATGGTGGATTATGACAGAATAAGAGAAATTGTTATGGATAAGAAAGGGCTGTTCAAGCCACAGGGAAAGCTTCAGGAGGCTCTGGGACACATTCTTATCCTTGCTGATTCAGCACATGGTTTCGGTGCCAGCCGAAAGGGTAAGATGAGCGGGGAAGCTGCGGACTTTACCAGCTTTTCTTTCCATGCAGTAAAGAACTTTACCACAGCAGAGGGTGGTGCACTGGTATGGAGACACATTCCGGGTGTGGATGATGAGGAGATTTATCATCAGCTTATGCTTCTTACGCTTCACGGACAGTCTAAGGATGCTCTCGCAAAGACAAAGCTTGGAGCCTGGGAATATGATATTGTGGGACCATATTTCAAGTGCAATATGACTGATATTATGGCTGGAATAGGCCTTGCCCAGTTTAGAAGATACCAGGGCCTTCTTGCAAGAAGAAAAGAAATAATAGAAAAATACACTAAAGGTATAAGCAGTGATAATATCCAGATTCTTGCCCATTATGGAAGTGATTTCAAATCCAGTGGACATCTGTTTCTTGTAAGAGTCCTTAATATGAATGAGGAAGACAGAAACAACCTTATCACCAGGATGGCAGAGAGGGGGATTGCAACAAATGTGCATTATAAGCCTCTGCCAATGCATACTGCCTATAAGAATCTTGGCTTTGATATTAAGGATTTTCCTAACTCATATAATATGTACCACAATGAGATTACTCTGCCACTGCACACACTTCTCACAGATGAACAGGTGGATTATGTGATTAATACTTTCAATGGAGGATTACATGAAGGTTAGAAAATGGGAAGAACTTCCTGAGAAAATGAGAACCAGGGAAGTAAGGCGTTATTACAATATTATTGTGCGCCATTCCGGATGGTTTAAGGTAAAAAGAGTGATGGACATATGTGTTTCATTGGTGCTTCTTGCAATATTATTAATACCAATGGGAATAATTGCCCTGATGATAAAAACGGATTCCCAGGGTCCAGTCTTTTTCAGGCAGGAGAGAGTGACGCAGTACGGAAAGATATTTAAGATATATAAGTTCCGTACCATGGTGGACAATGCTTCACAGCTGGGAAGCCAGGTAACTGTTAATAATGATGCAAGAATCACCAGGGTTGGAAAGCTTCTTAGAAAATACAGGCTGGATGAATTTCCACAGCTTTTTAATATACTGGCTGGTGACATGACTCTGGTTGGAACAAGACCTGAGGTTATAAAATATGTTAAAGAATATTCGGGTGAGATGTATGCCACACTTCTGCTTCCAGCAGGTCTTACCTCAAGGACAAGTATAGCTTACAAGGATGAGGACAAGCTGTTAAAGGATGCGAAGGATGCGGATAAGGTATATGTAGATGAGATTCTTCCTGTTAAGATGAAATATAATCTTGAGAGCTTAAGAAGGTTCGGGGTAAGGGAAGATATGACTGTAATGTGGAATACCTTTGTTTCAGTTTTGAAGTAGTTTTGGAGAGAGAATATGCTTAGCTGTACTATATGTGTAATTGCATACAATGAAGAAGAATCAATTAATACCATATTAGACTGTATCAGAGAACAGGATTATGGTCATAATCTCTGTGAAGTAATTCTTGTAGATGGTGCTTCCACAGACAATACCAAGGCTGTTATGGAACAGTTTGCAAAGGACAATGAGGATAGTGCCAACCCATTTAAGAGGGTACTGGTTTTAGATAATCCGAAAAGAAATCTTCCAAGCGGATGGAATGTGGCACTGGCCCATTACACCTCAGAGGTTATTATTAAGGTGGATGCCCATGCAGAGATTCCAGAGGATTTCGTAAGTAAGAATATTGCGGTGCTGGAATCCGGGGAAGATATATGCGGAGGACAAAGACCTGCAATTCTTGATGAATCAACGCCCTGGAAAGAAACGCTGCTTCTTGCAGAAAACAGCATGTTCGGTTCTGGCATAGCCCCTTACAGGAATAATCCCGGTAAAACATATGTTAAATCAGTGTTTCATGGGGCATATAGAAGAAAGGTGTTTGACACCGTAGGGGGATTTAATGAGAATCTTGTCAGAACAGAAGATAATGAGATTCATTACCGGATGAGAGAAGCAGGATTCAAAATATGTTTTGACCCACAGATAATCTCCTATCAGCATATAAGAAGCAGCCTTCCAAAGATGCTTAAACAGAAATATGCCAATGGATACTGGATTGGAGTCACATCTAAGGTGTGTCCGGAATGTCTGTCAGTATATCATTTTGTGCCATTTGCATTTGTAAGTGCCATTGGATTATCAGGGGTAACTATGGCTGCTGTGAAGCTTGCCGGTAAATGCTCGCTGATAAGGAAATACTTCGGAAAAGCACTGGGTGGAATAATGAAGACAGTTAAGCTTCTCACAGGTATAATGTGGGGAGCATATGGAGTACTTGCAGCAGTAATGTCAGTGATGGCATCAGTAAAAGCCGGTGATAAGAGAAATAAAACTAATGCGGCTTTGCCGGGGCTGTTTCTTTTGCTGCACCTTAGCTACGGAATTGGAACCGTTGCAGGAATATTGAAAAAGGAGTCCAGATAATGGAAGAGACAAAAAGGGATAAACTACAGCTTTTAATAAGGCGTGTTTTTCTTATAATTACAGATATCATACTGATTAACGGATGTGTGCTGCTGGCACTTGTTATGCGTTTTGATGTTAATATTACATCAATTGAGCCTCAGTATATTGATAATGTGAAAGATACATGGTGGATTTTTACAATAATGACTCTGGTAATATTCTGGGTATTCAGGATGTACCACAGCCTGTGGCAGTATGCCAGTATTGCGGAGCTGTACAAGATTGTGGAGGCCTGTGTTGTGGCAGATGTGGCGTATCTTGCCATGACAGCCATAAGCGGAAAAATGCTTCCAAGATCATGTTATTTTACTGCCGGGGTATTTATGACAGTTGCCATGTGTACAAGCCGTTTTATGTACAGAATTATAAGAACGCTTATACAGAATTACAGGCATACCTCTGAGCAGATTAATATTATGATTATTGGTGCCGGTGAGGCTACAAACGTACTGATGAGAGAGATATTTAACTCAAGGTATCTGGATAATTCCAAAGTCGTTGCCATTATTGATGATGACCCACAGAAAATCGGCAAATTCATCAGAGGCGTCAAGGTTGTGGGAAACAGGGATACCATTAAGCAGTACGCCAGATATTACGATGTGGATGAGATTATATTTGCAATTCCTTCAGCATCTACACAGACAAAGAGAGAAATTCTTAATATATGCAAGGAAACCCCTTGTAACCTGAAAATCATTCCTGGTGTATATCAGATGATGGATGGTGAGATTAATGTTAATGACATCAGAAATGTTGATGTAACAGACCTTCTTGGACGTGACCCTATTAATGTAGACCTGGAGTCTATTATGGGTTATGTGTCAGGAAAGACAATTCTTGTTACGGGAGGCGGCGGTTCAATTGGTTCAGAATTGTGCAGGCAGCTTGTTAAGCATGGAATTAAGAGACTGATTATATTTGATATATATGAGAACAATGCTTATGATATCCAGCAGGAATTAAAGCGAGATTACCCACAGGCTGATGTGGTTACATTAATCGGTTCAGTAAGAAATGTAAGCAGACTGGAATGGATATTCGAGAATTTCAAGCCGGATATTGTGTATCATGCAGCAGCCCATAAGCATGTTCCTCTTATGGAGGACAGTCCTAATGAGGCAGTCAAGAATAATGTAATCGGCACATGGAATGTAGCAAATGCTGCTGATAAATACCATGTTAAGAGATTTGTAATGATAAGCACAGACAAAGCAGTTAATCCTACTAATGTTATGGGAGCCACCAAGAGAATATGTGAGATGATTATCCAGTATTTTAATGAGAAATCCTCTACAGAATTCGTTGCTGTAAGATTCGGCAATGTGCTGGGAAGTAATGGCTCCGTAATTCCGCTGTTCAAGGAACAGATTGCGGCAGGAGGTCCTGTTACTGTAACCCATCCGGATATTATCAGATACTTCATGACCATACCGGAAGCTGTTTCTCTTGTAATACAGGCAGGAGCTTACGCAAAGGGTGGTGAGATATTTATCCTTGATATGGGGGAACCTGTTAAAATCGATGATCTGGCAAAGAACCTTATACGTCTTTCAGGATATACTCTGGGCGTTAACATGGAGATTAAATATACCGGACTTCGTCCCGGAGAGAAGCTGTATGAGGAGCTTCTTATGGATGAAGAAGGGCTTCAGGATACTGCCAACAAGATGATTCACATAGGAAAGCCTATTGAATTCGATAAAGAACATTTTGAGGAAAAGCTTGTTAAGCTTAAAGAAACTGCATATTCTGAAGATCAGGATGATATAAGAGAATGCATTAAGGAAATTGTACCTACTTATAAACCAAAGATGTAAATGTAATGCAGGGAGTGATGGGTATGAAATACGTGATTAATGGTAATTTCCTGTATGGACCGGTGCTGGGAGTGCAGCGGTATGCAAGGGAAATAACACGCAAGCTGGATGAATTAATTATAGACAAGCCATATGAAGTTGAGATTGTAATGCCTTCCGTTGATTCAGAGAAAACTTCTGTCTTTCCTGAAAAATACCAGGCAATGTACAAGAATATTAAAATCGTGGTGATTGAAGGTACAGCAGGGAGAAAATGGGACCAGTTCACATTTAACAAATATGTGAAGTCACAGAAGGCAAAGCCTGTGTATCTGTGTAATGAGGTCTCTCTTCTAATGAAAGACGGAATTGCTGTAGTTCACGATATTGCTTTCAGAACCCATCCGGAATACTTTAATGAGCCAGGAGACTGGCATGAGATATTGTTCCGCAGGCTTATGTACAGGAGGGCTTTTGGTAAGGCAGACGCAGTACTTACGGTAAGTGAGTTCTCCAGGCAGGAGATTCTTTCCTGTTATAAATTGAAGAATCCGGACATTACAGTAGCTGGAAATGGATGGCAGCATTTTGATACGGGTAAGACTGATGAACTGATATTTGACCAGTATGCATCAAGGATTAAGAGAGGCCAGTATTATTTCTATCTTGCTTCTCTGGCACCTAATAAGAATTTAAGGTGGATTCTGGAGAATGCAAAGAAGAACCCTCACGCAACATATGTAATATCAGGAAAGGCGCTGGGAGACAGGACGGCTATTAATAAGCAGAAGAATATTGTCTATGTGGGGTATGTGTCAGATAATACAGCAAAGGCATTGATGAAGTACTGTAAGGCATTTTTGTTTCCATCAACCTTTGAAGGATTTGGAATACCTCCCATGGAGGCATTATGTATGGGTGCCAGAATTATTCTTGGCGATATTCCTGTGCTTCATGAAGTTTATGGGGACAGTGCCAGGTATGTGGACTGTAAAGACCCATACATAAATATTGATGAGCTGGTTAGTGGATGGAAGCAGGATGAGGAAGCTGTGGCTCATGTGCTTGACAGTCATTCCTGGATAGATTCTGCCAGCAGGTTATGTAAATGTCTGGACCGGTGTGTCCAATGAAGTGTTGATTTGGAGGCTGTGGCTGTATGAAGATAGCTATTGATGCCAGAACCATGGGCAGCAGACCCAGCGGTGTAGGCATGTATCTCAATGATTTTTTAAACCAGCTGATAAAATATGATGACTTAGAGTTTTATCTTTTGTCAGATGTGGCAGAGAGTGAGTATATACGAAATTTTGAGAAAATGGGAATACCTGTGGTTACACAGGGGAAAAAGATATATAAAAGTGCCGGAGTGTATTCTTATTTTTCATTTGTGCAGAGGGAGCTTAACAGAATTAAACCAGATATATTCTGGGAGGTTAATACTGTTATTCCTGTGAAGCTTAAAGGGGATTTCAGGATTATGATAACTGTCCATGATATGTTTCCTATTGAGTATGTACAGTATTTTGGAAGGGTTTACAGCCTGTATTTTAAGTATGGTCTTTCAAAAACATTGAAGGAAACGGACATGATTCTGTATAATTCCAGACAGACCAAGCTTACAACGGAAGAATATTTCCCTGTAAGCCGCAATATTCCTAACTGCAACGGATATATTATTGCTAATCCCCTTAAGAAAACCTGGGAGAATTCTGATAAGGATTTCTTCCTGTATGTAGGTAATATGGAGAAGCGTAAAGGTGTTGACCTGCTTCTTAAAGGATTCCAGAAGTACAGGCAGAATGGTGGAACCAGGAAGCTGGTTCTTGCAGGCAAGATGCAGGAAGATGATATAAGAATACAGCTGCAGGAAGCTATGGACAAGGACAGCAACATAACATACCTTGATTATGTAACCCACGATAAGAAACATGAGCTGTATGCTTCCATGTCGGCATTCGTGTTCCCTTCCAAGGCAGAAGGGTTTGGCATGCCTGTAATAGAGGTAATGAAGTTCAATAAGCCTATAATTGCCAGCAATCTTCCTATATTCCAGGAGATTACAGATGGCAGTATTAATACATTTGACATTGACTGCAGCGAGGCTGAACAGATAAATAATCTGGCAGCAGCTCTGGATGGTTATAACCCTTATGTAGATGAAACGGCATACAGAGATACTGTTAACAGATTCAGCCCACAGAAGCTGGGTAAGACAGTACATGATTTTATTATGGAGCAGAAGATATGAGTATTTCCAAGGCAATACTTAATGCAGGGGAAAGGATGCGCCCCCTTCTTAAAAAATGTATACCACAGAGCATGCTTTCAAGGATTAAGGCAGGGGTTCTTAACAGGGAGGCAGAAAATATAGGTTCAGTTAATATCCGCAGCTTTGCAAGGAGTGAAAATCCTGACGGGATTAATCTTATCGGAGACATAAGAGTTGACACAGGTCTGGGACAGAGTATGAGATATGTGTCTGAAATCCTTGATAATGCAGGGATTCCCAATCTTATATATAATTATTATGTCCCTCCGGGAATGAATATGACGGACCACTCCTGCGATGATAAGATTGAAGACTGCCTCAGGTATAATATTAATATATTCCATATCAATGCCAGCGAGATGGCATCAGCCTATATGGATTTGGGGAAAGAGGTCTTTGACGGACATTATAATATTGGTTTCTGGTTGTGGGAGATGGAGGATTTTCCGTCAGAATGGATGCCGGTGTTAAATCTGGTTGACGAGCTGTGGGTACCATCAGACTTTGAACAGAAGATATTCTCAAAGCTTACCGGTAAACCAGTTGTTACTGTGCCGTATCCTGTAAAGGCACCAGTGGATGAAAGATTTTCAAGGGAGTACTTCGGACTTCCAGATGACAAATTCATCTTTCTTATGATGTATGACGGAGGAAGCTGTGCAGAAAGAAAGAATCCCGGCAAGGTGATTGAAAGCTTTAAGGCAGCATTCAGTCCGGAAGAAAAAGACGTGGCACTGGTGGTTAAACTAAAAGAGAACAGTGATAAGGATATAGAAGACATAAAGAATCTTACC
>CALZFR010000013.1 GCA_945648485.1 uncultured Eubacterium sp.
ATAAAATAAACTGACAGCAAAAGATTAATATATAATGCTGAGAAATGAGGGATGTTATGGGATTCTGGATTTTTATGCTTTGTACGGTTTTGTTAGTTCCACTAATTATGCTTTTTTTTGGATTTTATTTTAAGAATAAATCTCCTAAAGAAATTAATTCATTATTTGGCTACAGAACCACTATGTCAATGAAGAATAAGGATACCTGGGAGTTTGCCCATCATTACTGTGGAAGACTGTGGCTTGTCCTTGGAATGATTATGCTGCCTCTTTCTGTTATTCCCATGTTATTTTTTATAAATCAAGATATAGATGTTGTGGGGATTGCCGGGGGCATTATTGAAGGAATTCAGGTTGTGGTTCTTTTGATATCTATTTTTCCAACAGAAAAGGCTCTTAAGAAAACGTTTGACGAAAACGGTAACCGGAGAATTTCTTAATCTGCCACTATTTTTAACATTTTGTACAAATTCTGGTTAAAATATGTTGGTGGAATTACTTTGTCATTATTGCTATAATTGTTAAAAACATTAGCAAAGGTGGTAAATATATGAGAAAGTACTACATTGATAATATACGGTGGGTTACAGTCCTGCTGGTGGTTGTATACCATGTAATTTATATTTTTAACAGTGTTTTGTCTTTTGGTATTATTGGTCCAGTCACAACATTTCATGGCCAGGATGCAGTTCAGTATCTGCTATACCCATGGTTTATGGTAATTCTTTTTATTATTTCAGGCATGTGTTCCTATTATTACCTTGAAAACCACAGCAGTAAAGAATACATAAAAGCAAGAACTAATAAGCTTCTTGTTCCTTCCACAATTGGATTATTTGTATTTCAATGGATACAGGGATATGTAAACATGTCTATAAGCAACGCTTTCCAGTCCATGCCTGACACAATGCCTAAGCCTGTATTATATATTATTATGTGCTTTTCAGGAACAGGCGTGTTATGGACAATCCAGCTTATGTGGTTTTTCTCATGTCTTCTCATTCTTGTGCGCAAAATCGAAAAGGGAAGATTATGGAAAGCTGCAGGAAAAGCGACTTTCCCTGTAATAATCCTGATGGGAATACTGTTATGGGGATTTGCCCAGATTCTTAACACACCTGCTGTAACTGTGTACCGATTTGGAATCTATGGTTTTGCATTTTTCATGGGATATTTCCTGTTCTCCCATGACAATATAACAGATATTCTCAAGAAATATTCCATTCCTCTGGCATGCGTGGCAGTTATTTCTGGAATTGCTTATGTAATAATGTACTTCGGTACTAACTATGCCGAAGCTCCAGTTGTAAACTGTCCTCTTGCAATGGCATATTGCTGGTTTGCCTGTCTGGCAATTATGGGAATTTTTAAAAGATTTTTTAATAAATGTAATTCATTTACAGATTTCATGACAAGAAAAAGCTTTGGTTTATATGTATTCCACTATCTTACTCTGTCAGCCACTGCCTATGTTCTTGTAAAATATACAACCCTGCCGGGAATTATTATCTACCTGATTACGCTGATTGCATCCCTGATTCCAGCACTACTAATATATGAAATCATTTCCAGAATTCCGTTTATAAGATGGTGTGTACTGGGAATCAGGAAAAAGTCTTTTTGAAAGGAGAAACATCTGTGTTTTGTGATAATCTAATTTCCCTTAGAAAAATAAATAATCTTTCACAGGAGCAGCTTGCGGAAAAGCTTAACATCAGCCGCCAGACTCTGTCAAAATATGAAACAGGCGAATCCATTCCTGATATTGAAAAATGCAAGGCTATAGCAGATTTTTTTAATGTTTCTCTTGATGACCTTGTTAATTACTGCAAAGATGACAGTGAAAATTTAGGTCTTGAGGTTCCACCTAAAGGCAAGCACATATTTGGAATTGTCAAAATGGGAGATAAAGGTCAGATTGTCATTCCTGCCAAAGCCCGGAAAATATTTAATCTTAATCCAGGAGACAATCTGCTGGTCCTTGGGGATGAGGCCCAGGGACTGGCGATTGCAAAGGAGAAGGACTTTCTGACTATGATGGATGCTATCCGTTCAAAGTACAGCAAATAAATCCAAACCCACTTGTACGGAAAACATTTATACAGAAAACAATAATACCCCTGTGCTTTTAATACCATAAAGCACAGGGGTATTATTATTTTGCAGGATTTACATGAACCATAATATGCTTTACCTTTGGAAAACTCTCCTCAATATCATCATGGACAGCTTCCGCTATATCATGGGCTTTCTGCAATGTGTATGAGGCATCCGCCTGTATTTCCACATCTACATATATTTTATTTCCAAATACACGTGTCTGCAGCAGATCTATTCCCATTACATTCTCATTCTTCATAACACATTCATATATCTGCTTTTCTATTTCTTCATCGCAGGAATGATCTACCATCTTATCTATGGCATCCTTAAATATGTCAAAAGCTGCCTTTACAATAAATACAAAAATCACCAGACTGGCAATGGAATCCATAACCGGATATCCCAGCCTGGAAGCTCCAATTCCTATTAATGCTCCTATTGAAGAAAATGCATCTGAACGATGATGCCATGCATCTGCCATTAACGCACTTGAATCTATCTTCTTTGCATAATGTCTTGTATACCAGTACATTGCCTCTTTACTGACAATTGACACAATTGCCGCAATTAATGCTAATACCCCTGGAACCTGTAAATCACCATAATTACCATGTATGATATTCTTTACTGCCTCCAGACCAATTCCAAGACCAGTGATAAAAAGAACCATTGCTAAAACGATAGCTGCAACACATTCCATACGTTCATGCCCGTATGGATGCTCTTTATCTGGCTTTTTCGATGCCAGCTTAATACCAATAATTACAACAAATGTACTGAATACATCGGATGCTGAATGAACTGCATCACTAATCATAGCACTGGAATGAGCTATAATTCCTGCCAGAAGTTTAATTACAGACAGAACAACATTTCCAATAATTGTAAACAAGGATACCCTGTTTGCCACATTACGAAACTCAGTTTCAGATGAGTAGTTTTCTTGTGATTTTGTTTTGATTTTTTCCATACCAGTTACCTCCAATAATATTTAAGAAGCTTCTTGGCACTATACATCTGCGGGAGTTGTTAAAGAATACTATATAGATAATTCATCTATATAAAAGAATAAAAAAACACCCACGAATCAGTAATAGCAACTACTGTCCCGTGGATGAAAGATACCACTGTCACTGGTGTGACCCGACTCCATGACATTCTTGTTCTGTCACGGTCTGTTCAGTTTGTACTGTAGATTTATATGCAGTGCAAAGAGTGATTGTAGAATATCATATGTGACAGAACATGTCAATGTTAATATTTTTTTAGTGTAATAATCCTTTAATAACAAATATTTGATAAATTATAACTGAAAATGCTGCATAATATCAGACAATTCGTCTGCAATCTGCTTCAACTGGTCTGCTTTCGCTTCAATCTGCTCAAATGTATTAGATACCTGGGAAGTCTGTGCAAAAGTTTCCTCTGTACTGGCAGCATTCTGTTCTGCTATGTCAGATAAGCCTTCAACTGTTTCAACAATTCTGTTTCTTGAACTTTCCAGTTGCTCTGTAGCGTATTCTATCTTTTCTATCTTCTCAAGAGAAGTATTGATTCCATCCATGACTTTAGAAACAATATTTTCTGTGTCTGACATATTCTGGCTCTGGCTGTCAATAATCTCATGAACCTGACGCATTATCTCAACTGCTTCATCTGAGTTACTTATCAGGGTATTTGTTATCTCTTCAATCTCGCAGCTTGAAGAGTTAGACTGCTCTGCCAATTTCTGAATCTGAGAAGCAACGACTGCAAAACCACGCCCGCTTTCTCCTGCTCTTGCCGCTTCAATACTTGCATTCAGGCTAAGCAGGTTCGTCTCCTCTGCAATGGATGAAATTATTCCTATAGCTGCCTGAATCTTTTGGGCAGACTCATTAGTAAGATTAGTCTGTCTGGTAATAGTGTTAATTGATTCCTTAACCTTATCATTAATCTGTCGCAGCTGTTGTATAGTATATGATGCCTGTTCACTTGACTTTCTCATAACATCAGCATTCTGGTTAAGCAAACCAACCTCTTCTGATGTCCTTCCAATCTGATCACCCATAAGAACAATATTATCTGTAGTTGTTTTAGTGCTTTTTGCTTGTTCAGTAATATTTTCTGAAATAGAACTTACTGCATCCTCAACCTGTTTCATGGTATAGTTGGTATCCTTGGCAGTAACACCAAGCTCGTTGGCAGCCATTTTAATATTATCTGTGCTCTGGGCAATCTTGCTGACGATATTCTGAAGTGCTTTCTGTAATGTATCTATTGCTTTTGCCAGATCCCCCACTTCATCATTTCTCTTCAGAAGCTTTTCTTCAATAGGACTTCCCAGCTCTCCATCAGCAACCTTCTGTACCTTGCTGATTCCTTTCTGCAATGATCTTGTTATGGACACAGACATGATTACTGCAATGACAATACATGCCGCCATAACAAAAATAACAGAGAGTAAAACCATCAATATAATACCATTGATTGTGTTATCCTTTGCCTGCTTGTCAACACCGGCGAATATCATTCCAATTGGCTCTGAATCTGTTCCTTTCTGGTAAACGGGGATATAATAGCCATAGTTTAATGTACCATCTAAAGAGACTGATGAACTGAAATAATTCTCTCCGCCCTTTAATACTTTCTCAACAATTATCTCTCCAGCAGGGGAACCAAGAATACGATTACCATCCCTATCCTTTGCAGAGGTCATTATCCTTTCATTTCCATAGAAGAACGTAACGTCCATCCCTGACTCTTCTTTAATATTATCCAGCAGACTTTCAGATTTGGAAATATTGTATCCACCTTTCCATACATCTCCGTTATCAGCCCTCAAATAACTTCCTGAATGCTGGTTGTAAGCAGCAAGTGTAGTTGCCGCAGTTCCACTGAGCGAATCTTTTACCTCACTTATAAGTGAAGATTTCACCTGAGTTAATGTAATAACAATTGTAACAATTCCCAGCAGTAAAACCGGCAATACAGCCACTGACAATATTTTCTTTTTTAAGTCAATCCTCATAACTGCCCCCAGTCCTTTCTCTTTTATTCTTCAACTACCACATTCTTATAATACCAGTTAATTCCACCGGTGATAGTAGCATCATCAAGTGTTTTTCCTGCTTCGCCCACAGTTTTGCCATCATTGGTCTGCATTACTCCGTCAAATACATTAAATTTTCCAGAGAGAATCAGTAAAGAAGCATCATCAACCTTTTCCTGTGTTCCTTTAACACAGAAATCAGCCAGGTCAGTTATCTCAACAAGACCTTCTGACATTCCTCCATAGTAATTAGAACCATCCCATGTGCCGTCAATTATGCTCTTTACAGCTGATGTATAATATGCACTCCAGTTCCAGATTACACTGCACAGACATGACTTAGGAGTTTCCTTACTCATATCAGAATTATATCCAATACCATATACGCCCTTCTCCTGCGCCAGAGTCTGTGGATAAGGAGTATCGCAATGCTGTGACATCACATCACAGCCCATAGCCAGAAGTTTTTCTGTTGCAGCCTTCTCCGCAGCCGGGTCATACCAGCTGTTAGTAACCTTTACATGTATTACAGCATCAGGATTAACTGAATACACACCCAGTGCAAATGCATCAATACCGCCTGTTACCTCTGAATTAGTTGAATCCTGTGCAGCCACATAGCCAATCTTATTTGTCTTTGTGTTCATACCCGCAACAATTCCACTTAAATACCTTGCCTGATATATTCTGCCAAAGTAATTGTTGAAATTCTTTCCATTGCTCATGTATCCGGTTCCGTGAGAAAAATACACGTCAGGATATTTCTCAGCCATATCAGCTGTTGGCTTCATATATCCCCAGCTTGTTGTAAATATTACATTACAGCCTTCATCCACACATTCCTGAATGGCTTTCTCTACTGCCTTAGCATCGCCGTCATCTATATTCAGTTTTCTTACAATCTGGCTATCAGAAAGTCCCAGATTTTCCTGCATTCCCTGAATACCAATATCATGAGTATATGAATATCCACTGCCCTCCGCAGGGTCTGATATATGTAATACACCCACTTTAATATTCTCTTTTGCAATTCCTTTTCCGTTACCTGTTACTTCTGTGTTCTGTTGGTATCCCTCATTAGTGGCATAATCGTCAATGGATTTACTGTTGCCACACCCACTTAACATAACCATGCATATTAAAATAACCGGCAAACATAAGCATTTTTTCACTTTTTCCATTACAATCCTCCTTTGGGTTATTCATGCAACTGATATTCAGTATCTTCATCTATCATTTCCAACATATAATCTGCAATAACCGGATCAAACTGCGTGCCTCGTCCCTTTAATATCTCATCTCTGGCTACTTTCTGTGGAAGAATATCACGATATACTCTTTTAGATGTCATGGTGTCGTATGCATCTGCCACACATATTATACGGGCAACCTCCGGAATATCCTCTCCGGCGAGACCATCTGGATAACCCTTTCCATCGAACCTCTCATGATGCCAGTGTGCCCCGAAAGATATTCCAGGCATCTCTGTTATACTACTCAATATATCCGCACCAATATTTGGATGGTTTTTAATCAATTCGTATTCTTCTTCTGTTAGTTTACCTGCTTTATTAATAATGTAATCCGGAATTCCGATTTTACCAATATCGTGAAGAAGGCCTATATAATATATATCATTGATTTCCTGGGTACTTTTACCCATACGTCTTGCCAGTTCGCCAGAATATCTGGCAACTCTTTCGGAATGTCCATTGGTATATGCATCCTTTGCATCAATTGCACTGCCCAGTGCCATGATCATCTGGGATAATACATTAGTAACCTTTCTATTACTTTCTCTTAATTCCGCAGTTTTTCTGTCAACTTCCTGCTGCAAAGACTTCTGGTAATGATACAGTTCCAGAATACGGCTTATTCTCTGAATAACAACTTCCGCAATAAATGGTTTCTGGATGAAATCCATTGCTCCCGCTTTAAATATATCTATCTCCGTTTTCCTGTCATTGTCAGCAGTCAGAAATACCACAGGAATATCAGACAGATTGTCCTGTTCACGTATCTTTTCCAGAACTTCAAGGCCGTTCATCTCCGGCATATGTAAATCCAGAAGTATCATATCTGGAACATTGTTGTTCAGATAACTGATTGCATCCATTCCCGATGAAACACACGTCACATCATACCGGATTCCCAGCATTTTATGGACTATAGCCAGATTCATCTTATCGTCATCAACTACAAGAATATTATCTTTCTTAGCTATATTAAGTACCTTCTTGATTCTATCAAGAAACTCTGTGGGGAAAAATGGTTTCTTAATAAAGTCTAATGCTCCAAGCCGGATTGCCTCTGTCACATCTGTTTTCATTCCAGATGATGTAAGAATTACCACTTTGACGGCAGATATAGACGCATCCTCCCTAATCTTTGCAAGCACATCCATACCATTCATTTCAGGCATATATAAATCCAATAATACCAGATCAATATCATTACTTTTAAGAATGTCAATTCCTTCCATCCCCGACTTTGCACATGTAACATTATAGTCTTTCTCAAGTACATGCTCTGCTATTTTTAAATTAACAATATCATCATCAATCACAAGTATTCTTTCTGCCATTTTCTTTCACTCCTGATTATACTACTCTAAAACCTCATGCAACGTATTTAGTAACCCTTTATAATCTTCCATTACTTCTCTGTGGTGAGATAATATGTAATCCTCCTTTCCGTCTTTAGCTGCCATTTCAAGTGCCTTTGCCTTCTCGGAAAGAGAAACAGCACCTATCGTCAGGGAAGTACTTTTTAACGCATGTACAAGAACCCTGTAATTATCCCAGTCCTTTGATTCAAAGTACTGCTCAATTGATGCAGTTTTTTCCGATTGGATATATTCTTTCAACATATCTTTGTAAAAATCTTTATCCATGCAATATGTAAGTCCTGTATTAACATCCAGTTCTGGTATTTCCTCCAGACATTGAATTATATCTTTATCTGCTTCATAGTCCTGTGAACCATCCTGCTGTACATCACTCTGCAATTCATCATCCTGCTGTTCATCATCCTGCTGTATTATTTTATCTCCAAGATACTCTGACATCTTTGCCAACAAATCTTCTTCCTTGACTGGCTTAGTAAGGTAATCTGTAAATCCTGCCTGCATATACTCTTCCTTAGCACCTCTGGTAGCATTAGCAGTCAGCATAATAACAGGTGTGTCCTTGTTTAAATTGGTGGTAAGAAGCTTCATCTTCTGTAATGTTTCTATGCCATCCATTTCAGGCATCATATGATCAAGGAAAATCAAATCATAGTGTTTATTTTTCACATATTCAAGACATGTCATGCCACTTTCTGCTGTATCAATCTGAATATGTGTTTTCTTGAGAAGTCCCTTCATAACTTTTAAGTTTATCTCAACATCATCGACAATCAGAATCTGTGCATCTGGTGCAATAAACTTTTGTCCATGATTATCTGAATTATTAACAAAGTGCTGGTACTGCTTCTCAAAATCCCCAATTGGTTCGTAATTAATTACCTTTTGTGGTATCCATACAACGAACTCGGAACCTTCTCCGTAAGTACTCTTTGCATGAATTTCTCCTCCCATCATCTCTACAAGTTTCTTTGTAAGATTTAGTCCCAAACCGGTTCCTTCAATATTCCTGTTTCGCTTCTCCTCAATTCTTGTGAAAGAACTAAACAGTTTATTAAGATCCTCCTCACGGATACCTATACCAGTATCTTTCACAGAAATATTCAGCGTTATCTGATTTTCTGATAGTTTTTCAAAATTAATGGTAAGAGTAACTGTCCCTTCTTTTGTATATTTCACAGCATTAGACAGAAGATTATTGATAATCTGCCTGATTCTTACCTCGTCACCACACAGACAGGATGGAAGTTCAGAATCAATCATCATCTTCAAAGCAAGAAATTTGCTCTCAGCTCTTACTTTAGCTATATTATAGCAGTCATTTATCACAGAAAACAACTCATATTCCACCGGCAGAATCTCCAGCTTGCCAGCCTCAATCTTTGATATATCCAGAATATCATTAATGATAGACAACAGCGATTGCCCTGCACTCTGAATATTCCGGGCATATTCTTTCATATTATCGTCCTTGCATTCCTCTAAAAGTATGGCATCCATACCAAGAATTCCATTAAGAGGCGTCCTGATTTCATGTGACATATTTGCAAGGAACTGGCTTTTCGCAACATTTGCTGCAATAGCATCATTCTTTGCCTGTTCAACGAATTTCACATGATTATCCATCATCTGGCGCATATATATTATCAGTGTACATAATGCAAAAGCACATACACCATACCTGCTTGCTTTACCCAAATCTCCTACTTTAATTGTATATGCTCTTATTAAGTCAACGAATGCTCCCAGCATCATACATAAAATTCCAATGAGACGGATACTGATTCCAATATTCTTCTCTTTCCTGACATTCCTGACCAATGATATAACAATGAGAAAAATAAGTAAGAAAATGATTCCATGAGATATGCTTGACATATCCATAAAGTCCACAAGTCCACTAATCTGAAGAACCAGCTGAATAGCAATATTGGCTGCAGAAACTCCCATGGCTGGCAATACTGCTTTCCCCATCTCAGGAATGGCTTCATAGCAATATGCTTCAAGAAATAAAGGTGCTGTCATAAGAATTATGAATATCAGATTGGAATACAACGTCTGATTTCCATAGAAAACTTCCGGAACCTTAGTCTCTATGAGATAGTAAACACTCATAAGAAGAAGATATACCCCAAGATATTCTGCCCCGCCTGTTTTTCTTAACGACTTCTTCTGTATAATTGCCAACGATAAAAATACTATGGCAGCTATCATAGTAAATGCTGTCAGAATAATGTCAAAAGATTTCTGTTTAATAAAATTAAGAATTGCAACATCCCTTTCGGCAACAGATATCTCTGTAATATATGCTGCATAATTGGCATAAGGAGAACACATCTCAATCTGTATCTCCCCATCTTCACAATTATGTGGAATATCTGCAAATACCATAACACTTCCAGGAGTTTTTCCAAATAATCTCTCGTCATTAAGTCCAAAGGAGTAAACTTCTCTGCCGTCCACCGTAATTCTCAAAGTTTTATCAGCAGACAGGAAAGTAATGGTCTGTCCCCAGAAAACCTGTGGAACAGTATTCTTAATAATTATTTTCTCTCCTGGCCGGCTTGTACTATTGTATGGTAATTTATCTAAATTCGTCTGTGAATTATCTTCTCTGACAAGAACCCACCCTGTGTTAAATTGACTCATTTTTCCCTTTGCAAGAGTCATGTCATCGACTTTGGCAGTCATTAGCACAACAGCTATTACCACCAGCTGTATCACAAATATAATCCATATAAACTTATCATACTTCTTCATAGTCCCTTAGCACCTTTTCATCATCTTAATGTATATAAAGCTTACATTTATCCCCATGCATTAATTATATCATGTACTGTCTCTCTAACAACAAATGGATGCAATGGCTTGGTCAGATAATCATCTATCCCAAGTTCACTAATTCTCTGAATTGTATCTGATTCCTTATCTGCTGTTACAAGCACAACTGGCATACTATACTTCTGCCGTATAATCTGATAAAGAGCAAAGCCATCAATATCTGGCATCTTCAGGTCTAAAAGAATAAGACTGATCTGCTGTTCTTCAAGAATATTAAGAGCTTCTTCTTTATTCTTTGCACCTATAACACGCAGATTTGGCAACTCCTTAAGGATATGTTCTGCCATCTTTATATTCATCATCTCATCATCAATTACCAGTATATTCTTAACACTTCTTTCTGACTGGCACATTGAATAATCTGTATCTTCGTCAATCATCTGTAGCATAATATCTGCAATGCTGGCATCAAACTGTTTTCCCTTGCCCTTCTCTATCTCTGAACGGACAACGCCCTGAGGCAGTGCACTTCGGTAACTTCGGTTGCTTGCCATAGCATCATAGGCATCGGCAACTCCTATAATCCTTGCAATCTCAGGTATATTCTCGCCCTCCAGTCCATTAGGATATCCCTTACCATCGTACCGCTCATGATGGTACTTTGCGCCATAAGCCACTCTGGCATCATCATGAATATCCTTAAGGATATGATATCCACTGACAGGATGGATTCTAATCTGATCAAATTCTTCATCTGTAAGTTTTCCCGGCTTATTAATTACTTCTTCCGGAACTCTTATCTTTCCAACATCATGTAACAATGCTGCATTATATATTATTTTTTGTTCTTCTTCTGATTTACCCATTCTCTTGGCAATTGCAAGGGAATAGTCAGCAACTCTCTGTGAATGTCCGCTTGTATAACGGTCTTTAGCGTCAATGGTATAAGCCAGGGCACGAATAATATTCGTATTCATCTGGTTAAGCTTTTCCTTACTTTCCTGCTCCTTGCGCTGATATATATTAATATTTCTGGCTGATATGGCACAGAACACAACAATGATAAGAAATACCACTCCGGTAATTGTAATACCTACCATCATCTGGGACCTTAATTCATGGAACAGTTTGGTATTACTAACAACCATAATCACATACCATTCGTCCATTACCTGATTCGCGAATACAGTACAGTTCTCACCATTTATCTTCATCTCAAAGTTTTCTTTCTTCTCATTGTATATCTGGTGCAGCAGCTCCTCCTGTTCTTTGTTGACAGGGTATATCTTACCCTTTTCTAACTGATCATGATGGGCAATTATCAAGCCTGAATTATCTATGATAAATCCATAACCCATGTTATTCATTTTCATATTTTCTGTAATTATCTGCACTTCATTCAAAGCTACATCCAGAGATACCACACTTACGCCATCAGACAGCAGCTGGCTTACAGAAAACATAATCGTATTTGTCTGTGCATCCAGGTAAGGCTGTACAATCGTCGCCTTGCCGTTAGCTTCCTTTGCAGCAATATACCATTCTCTTTCTGTAGGAACAAAATCTTTTGGTGGTACCCATCCGATACCATCCAGATATTCTCCATTAATGTAACCATATACCCCGGTAAAATTCTCGTCAACTTCTTTTGTTTCATGTTCTGCCTCTGTTGTAAGATAATTAAGAATTTCTTCAGAGGATGCGCCATTCATCATCATGAAATTAACAGTATCAGCTGTTACCCATAACACATCCATACTCTTATTTAAGTAATTCTCAATCATGGCAGCTTCACTTTTCATATTACTGACACCAAGTTCTTCAATATCTTTTACTGAGCTGGTATAAAATGAAGAAAAGATATATACAACCATAAAAAACAACAGACAAAAAATAATTGCAATAGTCAACAGAAATTGTTTTATAACAGTATTTTTCATGTTCCCCTTATCCTTTCGTTATTACGCAAATAGCTGAATCAGCTGTTATGCTATTCTCTCAACAGACATACTTTTCTAAGCTCTATTATACCTAAACAAGGGCATAAAAGTAAACTAGTAAAAAGAATATATTTAACATTGTTTAGTTAATCACGTAACTCAACATGGACTCGCACAAGCATATACCCCTCCAGCATTGGGAGCACATAATAGCACAGTATTACATACAGATAGTTTACAATTAAGAATGATTTACTTAGCAGATCAACAATCAACCTGACTACCATTACAATTGCTGCTAATTTCCATGTATATCTGAACAGATATTTCATTCTTGAACTGATAAAGATTCTTTTAGAAACCGGAATATGCTTTAATACTCTATATATTGAGTCTGATTTCGTGTTAACCTTATTGCCATAACCATTGCACCATAAATATGGCTGTAAAACAAAATAAGTAATCATGAAAACCAGATAACATATTATCAAAATAAGCCTCATATCTGATTTATCATATTCACTGAATGGAATTGCCCCAAGACAAATTGAACAAAATGAGAAAATTCCGGGAAGAAACCATGCTATCTGTCCTGTATATGAAAATAACTTCTCGTCAAATTCCTCTATTATCAATTCCTGTTCTTTATATGTTTTATTCATTTTCATACCGCTCACCTATTTTAATTCATTTTCTTTAAATGACACAAAATTCCCTTCCTCGAATAATCCTATGTAATCAAACTGCTTATCAATATCCTCTTCAATATGGGATGACATTATAATTGAGCATTGCTGTTGTTCCAGAATTTCTTTTAGCAGCTTATAAAAATCTTTCCTATATACTGGGTCCATCCCTGCTGTCGGCTCATCAAGCAGAAGCAATTCCGGCTTGTAGGCAATTGCAAAAGCAAGCTGGAATTTCATATATTCTCCCCTGGACATACACCCAACCGTCTTTGCAGCGTCAAGTTTTGACAGCTTCATTACATTTAAAAACAATTCCATATCAAATTCAGAATAAAAATCCTTTAATAAATCCACATTTTGAAAGGCAGTTCTTCGCATAAAATATGTATTATCTTCTGAAACAAATCCCACATGATTCATCAGCCACACATGATCCTCTGATATATCCCTGCCCCCAAGAAAGAAACTTCCATTATATCTTTTCTTCTCATCCATAATATAACGGAAAAATGTAGTCTTTCCCGCACCATTTTTTCCTACAACCCCCATAATATAGCCACAGGGAAGCTCAAAGTCTATATTTTTTAATATAAATTTACCTTTATTGCCATTGACATTCTTGGCAGAAAATATAATTTGTTCCATGATTACAATAATCCCTCCACCATTTCTTTAATATCATCATTACTTAAATGTGCCTGCTTCGCCAGCTCTATACATTCCTGAAATTTCTTTTCCAGTTCCACAAGCTGTTTTTCATGAAGATAATCTGTATTATATCTGCACACGTAAAAGCCTTTATTGGCAACAGAGCGTATCAGCCCCTCTTTTTCCAGTTCTTCGTAGGCTCTTTTAGTTGTTATTACGCTGACGCCAATCTCAGCTGCCAATCCTCTGATGGAAGGTAATGCCTCATCAGCAGCCAGTTCTCCAGAAACAATCTGATTCTTTATCTGATTAACAATCTGCTCGTAAATAGCGTATGTACCATGTGGTTCAATTACAATTACCATCTTCTGTTCTGCACCTCCACTTTTGTCGTCATTTCATAATCAGCATAATTTGCTTTTATACTGTGCCAATATTTGCATATACATAATGATATCGTTCCTAACACAGCTACACAAACACCTAAAACAGTTAAAAACTCCGACAGTAATATTTCTTCAGAACAGACTATCTGAATAATTGCACCTGAAAAAACGTAACAACCCATTAAAATAGATGCCGAAAAATACCTCATTCCCTCCTGGGCTAATTTGAACTCATCTGGAAAATAAGTTCCATCATTCAAGGTTCCCATTATAAATGTAATAAAAAATACCGCCATAATCTGCAGTATAACTGCCTTAATATATGCCTTTCCAAAACATATCAGTATTAAATCAACAAACACAGCCACCATCATGGGAACCATGATTTTTATCTCCAGCATTCTCTGTATATATATTTCTCTCATTTTCTTCGTTGCTGGAATGAAATACATCATTACAGGCAAAGAAACTATATGAAAGGCTCCACTTATTGTAGCAAATAAAACTGGTATTCCTAAAACATAATTTAATCCAAACCTATTCTCGTTTACAACTATTGGTCCAACTGCTATTAACAGAATCAATGTCAGTCTTGCAAAATTGAATCCTCTTTTATATTCCTTGAAATAATCCTTTAAAACCTCAGAGAATCTGATTGATTGTTCCATAATCTTTTCCTTTCCCAATATAATACATAAGTTCATCTATACCTGGCTCCCATACCTTAAGTTCCTTATCATAGCCCTGTTTATCATGTTTAACCAATGCATTACAGCTTATCCTGCCTTCTTCAAGATAGATAATCCTGTCTTTCAAAAGCTTTATCTTATATTTTTCACCTGACACCATACGATATTTTTCCCGTATTGTTTCCACATCACCAAACAGCACCTGTTCCCCATTTTTCAAAAATAAAATATAGTCTGCAAATGTCTCCACATCAGAGATAATATGTGTTGATAAAATCACACTTCTTGTGCCATCAATAATGAATTCCCTAAGCAGGCTGTTAAATTCTTTCCTAAACTCAATATCGAAATTGGCGCCTGGTTCATCTAATAACAATAATCGTGGTTCATGTGCCAAAGCAAATGCTAAGGCAAATTTTAATTTTTCTCCTTTTGATAATTCTTTATATTTCTTTTTATCATTAAGGTTAAATCTCTCCAGATAGTTTTCCAGAAGATTCTTGCTGTATTTCTTATAGAATCTGCCAAAATAATTGGCATTACTAATCAGCGATTCTTTTGCTTCGAATATATCACCATGAACCACAACCCCTATATCCTGCTTAATATCGTACTCATGGTTACAATAATCCCTGCCAGATATTCTTACCTCCCCATCATAAGAATACAATCCAGACAATATATTAATTAAAGTCGTCTTCCCTGAACCATTTTCGCCTATAAGACCACATATATATCCTGCAGGCAGGTTAAATGTTATATTCTTCAAAGAAAACGAAGTAAACCGCTTGGATACATTATTACAATCAATCATATTAACTACACTCCACAAATCTTATTTATCACACTATCTGATATATGTGTCTATATACTGTATATATTAGTATATACAGTATATAGACACATGTCAAGAAATAAATAAAAAAGTCCAGAAAGCAGCTTCAACAGCTACTTTCTGGACTTTACGCTTACTAATGTCTCATTAATAACTTTCTTTGATTATTACATCATACCTTTAATTAATCCTGTTACAAATACAGCCAGTACGCCACCAATAGAAGAACCAACCAGATTAACAATAAGCTGGTAACTCCAGTCCACCTTCTCTTTTCCCTTATTAGGAATTGGCAGTATAGCAAACCATACACTGCTGAATACTGAACGCATAGCATTCATACTAAAGCCAGTGCTGTTAAGAGTAAGTGCCAGAAATGCAACTGCACCAAATCCAACAAGTCCAACGATTAAAGACTGATTTCCAGCCTTTAAGCCGCTTACTCCTGCAATGCTCATAAACACCAGAAACAGAAATACAAATGTAGCAATTATTTCCTGGATAAAATTCAATGGCATATTCTTCTCAACAGGATATGCAGAGAAAATACCTCTCTTAGGCGCATCTCCTGACGCCTTGAAAGAATCCCAGAAGAATATCATGCAAACAAACACTGCTGTTCCCGCAGCAAGAAATTCCATTAACAGATAAATAGCGGCATCCGTAATACCCAATCCGCTAAATATCACACATCCTATTACAACACCAGGATTAAGATATGCCGGTCCTCCCATAATAGCCGCCACTGCAAGACCAAATCCAACAGCCAGACTCCATGCAAAAACCAGTTCAATGTAATTCAATGCTGACACCAGTGTCTTCTTAAGAGATATATTACACATATATGCATAACCTCCCAGAAGAAAAATAAGACTACCTACAAATTCTGATAAATAAGTCATATGTACCCCCTTATTTTTTTATCTAAAAAGTAATTAAATATTACATAAATTAATCATAACATGTTATACATATTGTGTAAATTAATACTTTACTTTAATTTAATTTATTTTATTATAGATGTATGTAAATCAGAAATCTTAATACCTTCTGTTCTATCTTTTCTTATAAATAAGCAGCTCTGGATTTGCTCCTTCTGCTTCATATGTACAAACCATAATAAAATCCATATTTGCTAAGATGCCAAAACATCTGTTACCGCCAAATTCCGATTCTAATTGATTCCCAAGATATGTTGTCTGGTCATTTAAGAATTTTACGCTTGCACCACTTGGTAATGGATAAGCTAAATTAACATAGGCTCCAACCAATGCATTCAGCTTGTGAACCTTTGGCATTCCCTCAATATGAAGCTCATTTATTTCTTTGATAAGCTGTTCCTTGAACATATCAAACTGTCCATCATCACTTAATTCTTCATATCTCTTCCAATAATCCAGTGTTGGGAGAGTTGCTTTCATATGAGCACGTGCCTGTTCTTCTGTAAAGCCTTCATTTAATAAATGCTTCACGCACACATCAATCAAATCATCCATCTTGCTATAAGTGTACGTTCCATCAGCGTAGCACCACTTACAGTAATCCTCGTTCAAAGAGCCATCACTATTATGACTAACAATTTCATCTTCCAGAGGCATACCACAGCACTGACATATCAACTGCTTAGGTGCACCTAAAAGTGTATTAATTGTAACATTGAACTCCTTTGATAAAAGCTTTAATGTTTCTGTATTTGGGACTGTTTCACCATTTTCCCAACGTGAAACTGCCTGTCTTGTAACCATTACCTTCTCAGCTAATTCATCCTGAGATAATCCCTTCTTTGTACGAAGTTCTAATATAACATTCTTTGTTTCCAT
>CALZFR010000014.1 GCA_945648485.1 uncultured Eubacterium sp.
AATTAGTAACCTCAAGGTAATATCCAAATACCTTGTTATACTTTATCTTTAAATTTCTGATACCTGTTTTTTCTTTTTCTCTTTCCTCAATATCAACAAGCCACTGTTTTCCTTCTGTTTTAGCTCTTCTTAGCTCGTCTGCCTCAGAAGAAAATCCTTCTTTTATCATTCCACCATCTCTCATACCTACTGGTGGATCATCTACTATAGAAGAGTCAATCAGTTCAAAAATATCTGACAGCCCATCAATCTGTTCATTCAGATTGCATATAAGATGGGACTCAAGTGTTTTAAGAACATTTTTAATGTGCGGAATCATTTCCACTGAATTCTTAAAGGCAATTAAATCCTTAGGATTGGCTGATTTGCAGCTTATCTTTGCCATAATTCTTTCAAGATCATATACAGGATTGAGATATTCCCGAAGTTCTTCCCGGTCAATATTTTTATTGTTAAGCTCTTCAATGGCATCCTGTCTCCTGATTATAGACTCTCTGTCTACAAGAGGCTGCTCAATTATATTTCTTAAAGCTCTTGCTCCCATTGCAGTTCTTGTTTTATCAAGAACCCATATAAGGGAACCTTTTCTTTGCTTTTCCCTTAATGTCTCCACCAGTTCAAGATTTCTTCTTGAAGAACTGTCTATAAGCATGTATTTTCCAGTTGTGTACGGAGTAATTGTAATAATATGGGAAAGGCTGCTTTTCTGTGTCTCATAAAGATATTGAAGCAATGCCCCTGCAGCCATAATACCGGCAGGATAATCTGTAATACCAAGTCCAGACAGACTGTTAACATGAAAATGCTCTGTCAGTTTTCTTGTACATTCCACTTCATCAAAATACCTGTTGTCAAGTGTAGACATGGCTATTCCCAGTTTGTCATTAATATCTGTAAGATTAATTCCGCTCATGGCAAAAGCATCATTCACAATTATTTCTGAAGGAACAAATTTATTAATTTCATCAACCAGCTCATGTTCCTCATTAATTTCAGTTAAATAGTAGTCTCCTGTGGTAAAGTCACATATAGAGATACCCATAACATTACCCTGGTAACATATTGAAAAAAGATAATTATTCTTTGTCTCATCTAGACCTGAAGTATTAAGGTTAGTTCCAGGAGTAACAACCTTGATTACCTCTCTTTTTACAATTCCCTTAGCCTGTTTCGGGTCTTCCATCTGCTCACATATAGCAACTTTATACCCTTTAGCCACAAGTTTGTTTATGTATATTTCAGAGGCATGAAAGGGCACGCCACACATAGGTGCCCTTTCCTCCTGACCACAATCTTTACCAGTTAAAGTCAGTTCCAGTTCTTTTGATGTAGTAATTGCATCGTCAAAGAACATTTCGTAGAAATCTCCCAGTCTGTAAAACAATATACAGTCCTTGTATTCTTCCTTTGTCTGCAGGTAGTGCTGCATCATTGGTGAAAACTCAGCCATCTGTCTTCCTCTTTCCCATATAATAAAATCCCTTACACTCCGTAAGTCTTACATCCACCAGTTTTCCAATCATATCAGCTGTACCAGGAAAATGAACAAGCATATTGTTAGTCATTCTTCCTGTGACAAGCCCTGGCTCATGATCATCAAGAGATTCCACAAGAACCTGTGTATCAGTATTTTCATACCTGGCACTGATGCTATGTGAAACTTCACCAACCGTTTCAAGAAGTCTGTTGAATCTTTCCTTGACTACATCTTCTGGAATCTGATTTTCCATTGAAGCAGCAGGCGTTCCTGTTCTTTTAGAATATATAAACGTATAAGCACTGTCAAACTGAGCTTTTCTCACTACATCCAGAGTATCTTCAAAATCTTCTTCTGTCTCACCAGGAAATCCGACAATAATATCAGTTGTAAGTGAAACATCAGGCAGCTTTTCCCTGATTTTATCAACCCAATTAAGATACTGTTCCTTTGTATACTGTCTGTTCATTGCCTTAAGAAGTCTTGTACTTCCTGACTGAAGAGGAAAATGAATGTGATTACAGATTTTTGAAGACTGGCTCATCACATCAAGAAGCTCCTCACAGAAATCCTTCGGATGAGGAGTCATGTACCTGATTCTTTTTATTCCATCAATCTTCTCAATTTCTTTAAGAAGCTGTGCAAAGCTAACCGGATTATCAAGTGTTTTTCCATAAGAATTAACATTCTGACCAAGGAGCATAATCTCTTTTACTCCGTCACCTGCCAGTCTTTCTATCTCACGTATAATATCCCTTGGTTCACGGCTTTTTTCTCTTCCCCTTACATAAGGTACAATACAATAAGTACAGAAATTGTTGCATCCATACATTATATTAACACCCGATTTAAATGGGAACTTTCTCACTGTTGGCAGTTCTTCTACAACCTGCTTCTGGCTGTCCCATATATCGATAACCATCTTTCCGCTTTCCCAGCGGTTGTAAAGTAATTCTGCAAGTTTAAAAATATTGTAAGTTCCGAAAACAACATCAACAAAGCTGTAGGATTTTTGTATTTTCTCCACAACTTCTTTTTCCTGCATCATACATCCACACAATGCAATTATCATGTGGGGATTCTTTCTTTTCAATCCTCTTAGCTGTCCAAGACGTCCATACACCCTTAAATTAGCATTCTCCCTCACTGTACATGTATTATATACTACAATGTCAGCTTCTTCAGATTCACTTGGTTCATATCCGATCTCCTGCAAAATTCCCAGAAGCTTTTCAGAATCCCTTGCATTCATCTGGCATCCAAATGTCTGTACACAGCATTTTAAAGGTCTTTTCAGTTCATTAGATAACTGGTTAACCTTTTCCCTGCACATATTAATATACATTAACTGTCTGTCCAGCTGACTTCCTTCTAATTCCTTATTAATCATATTTCAACCTTTCAATGTTTTATTTCCTTACCTGGCCATCACCAAGAATAACATACTTGCCTGTAGTAAGAGCATCCAGTCCCATAGGACCTCTGGCGTGGATTTTCTGGGTGCTGATTCCAATCTCCGCACCAAAACCAAATTCAAATCCATCCGTAAATCTTGTAGATGCATTAACATACACAGCTGCTGCATCAATCTGCTGTGTAAACTTTCTGGAATTATCATAATCCTTTGTGACAATAGCTTCTGAATGTCCTGTATTGTATCTGTTAATATGTTCTATTGCTTCATCAATATTTTCCACAGTTTTCAGGGATATTATGTAATCCAGATACTCTGTTCCCCAATCCTCTTCTGTTGCAGGGACTATTCTTCTGTCTATATCCATACTGAAGCTGTCCCCTCTTACCTCAACATTCTTTTCTTTTAACTTGTCCACAACCATTGGTATGAATTTGTCTGCTATTGCCCTATGCACAACCAAAGACTCACAGGCATTACACACACCAATCCTCTGGGTCTTGGCATTATAAACAATATTAACTGCCATATCAAGATCTGCTGACTCATCCACATAAACATGACAGTTTCCTGTTCCTGTTTCAATAACAGGGACTGTGGAATTATTCACAACATTCTTAATAAGACCAGCTCCCCCTCTTGGAATGATTACATCAACATATTCATTAAGCTTCATAAGTTCATTGACATATTTTCTATCTGTATCTGTAATCAGAATTATACTGTCCTCATCCAGACCCATAGACTTAAGACTGTCTCTTATTATGTCTACCAGCATAATGTTAGAATTAATGCAGTCACTGCCTCCTCTTAATATTACAGCATTACCCGATTTAAATGTAAGTGAAAATGCATCAACTGTAACATTAGGTCTCGATTCATATATAATTGCCACAACTCCCAGAGGTACTTTCTGATACCCAATCATCAGACCATTTGGTCTTTTTTTCATATGAGTAATCTCACCAATTGGATCTTCCAAGTCTGCAACCTGTAAGAGTCCCTCAACCATACTTTTAATCCTTTCCCCGTTGAGAGAAAGCCTGTCAAGAAGAGCTGGTTTCATGCCATTTGCTCTGGCATTTTCAATGTCAATCTGATTCGCCTTTATTATTTCATCTGAATGCTTTATTAATGCATCTCCAACACTTCTAAGTGCATTATTCCTTTCAACAGTGGTTAGTACCGCTGTCTTTTTTGAAGCAGCCTTTGCTCTCTTTCCAATCAGTTCTATACTATCCATTTTTTCTAACCTCCATATCAGTAATTATCCAGTCTGGCTTAATATCTGTGTCCTCTGATGATATACTGTCAACCATCTGGAATTCATAACATATTGCAGCTTTTACAACGCCCGGATATTTTGAAAGAAATCTGTCATAAAACCCTCCGCCATATCCAATCCTGTTAAAGTTATTATCAAAAGCAAGGCCTGGCATTACACACAGGTCGGTGCCCTCAATATTATCATCTCCACTTTTCCATTCTTCACAATGTATATCCGGCTCTAATATTCCATAGTACCCCGGACATAGCTCGTCCAACGAATTAATCTTATGGAATTTCATCTTTTTCCCATAAACCTTGGGAACATATACCTTCTTTTTATTGCTGGCAGCTTTAATAATCAGTTCTCTTGTATCAGCCTCTGAACCAGTGCTGACATATGTAAGAATATTTTTTGCTTTTTTGTAGCATGATAAATCATATAATTTACCTAGAATAATTTTACTTTTTTTCTTTAATTCTTCTATATCCTGTTCATCCCTGATTATTCTCGCCTGTTTTCTCAATATTGATTTTTCCATTTAACCCGCACTCCATCTTTTCGTCATGTCGTTTTTTCACATCAACAACAGAGCCATCAGGATTCTGGATTTTAATTGTTTCAAGTGTTCCTCTAAGGTTATTTTTAAATGCCTGTATATACTCCTGACGAAGTGTTTTCTGCTCTTCTGCCTCTTTGCTTGTAAGTCCCTCTGCCTTGGACTTCCTGTATAACTCATTAATTCTATTAATCTGTTCCTGTGTAATCATTATTAAACCTCAATTAGCTGACAAACAAAAGCAGGTCTTCATCCAGGGTAACATGTCCATTATAGACACCTTTCTTTTTGAAAACAGGGTGACTTATGTCTGGAATTCTGAAAACCTGTATTATTCTTTTGTTCTTTTTAAGTATATTTATTTTTACCGGTCTGCTTGTGACAACATACTCACCAAAAACAACCTCTACCTTATATTCCTCTGGAATCAGGCATTCTTCTCTCTGCGAATTCAGATTCACAAAATGTGTACCGGTTTCATCTGATAAATATATATATGGCACATCATTAATTACACATAGATTTTTGTTAAAGAAATCCGATTTATTATCTATCTGTCTTACTTTTTTTACGCCATTAGAATAGTTATATATAACAACCTCTTCAACATCACTATCTGGAAATATCTTTGTGTAAATAATATTTCTGTTACTGTCATACATATCTGTAAGTAATACATCACCGGCAGATTTGTCAAGGACTTCCGAGAATACCATTGGAAGATTAAGAACCATATCTGAAACAAACTGATTAACGTTAACGATTCCCACAATAGTTTCTCCAACCTTAAAACAGCATTTATTTCCTCCCATTGGAATAATACAATCAAGTCCGTTTTTTACAAGTTCCTCATTAGAAATCCTTACTCCTTTATCCGCCATAATATCTTTAAGCTGTATATCATACGAATCACTTTCAGAATCATATTTCTGAAACATACAGTAATCTTCTGTCAAAGCAAATATTTTGAAATTATGGCACTGCCTTAATTGCCAGAGTTTAACTGCATCTTTATGGACAATCTTACAGATTCTCTTCAGGATATTGTAATAATAATAGCTTATTTCCACATCAGACTCATTTAACATTTTGAAAGAGGAAAAAAAGAAGAAATTCTTATCCTTTAAACCATTATATATTCGAAACACATCAAATTTGGCAATTTCAGGCATAATCTCTTCATGGACATTTTTTGCCGGATTAAAAAGATAAAACTTTTTACCATAGAAGCTATCAAATTTCCTATTGTCATCAACTATATGAAGCATTAGATTGCTGTTAACTGCTCTGTATTTACCTTTGTTAAAATTCTTAATTAATCTGATATCCATATTATTCGTTACCTATACTAATGAAAGTACATCAATATCCCTGTTCTCATGTTGCAGGAACAATGTTCCAACATCTTCTCCAGCAATTATTCTGTGAATATTCAAAACATCATTACCATTTGTAATTACCATATCTGCACCAGAATAATTTGCAATCTGGGCTGCCACAATCTTTGCAGCCATTCCACCTGTTCCCACACCACTTCCAGAGGAATCCTTTCCCATATCCATAAGCTTGTCGTCTATTTTTTCTACAATACTTATAAACCTTGCATCATGATTCTTATTAGGATCATCTGTATACATTCCGTCAATATCTGAAAGGAGAATAAGCAGATCCGCACCAGTTATTGAAGCAACAATAGCCGAAAGCCTGTCATTATCTCCAAATTTCTGAACCTGTTCAATCTCGTATGTAGAAACAGTATCATTCTCATTAACAACAGGAATAACACCAAGTTTAAGAAGTTCATCAAATGTATTTTTTGCATTAGTCCTGCTTACCTGATTTGTAATTGTGTTCTTTGTCATAAGAATCTGGGCTGCAATTGTGTTGTATTCAGAAAATATTTTCTGGTATACCATCATAAGCTTTGCCTGTCCAATAGCAGCACATGCCTGTTTAACAGACAAATCTTCCGGCCTTTCAACCAGTCCAAGTGTGTTCTTACCTACTGCGATAGCACCTGAAGATACTAATATCACATCTTTTCCTGAATTTTTTATATCAACAAGTACTCTGACCAGTCTTTCCATCTTGAGAAGATCCAATCTTCCTGTCTTATCATGCATAAGAGAAGATGAACCAATTTTAACTACAATTCTCTTCTTGTCTTTTAACTGTTCTCTGTATTTTTCCATACATTCCACCTTCTAAGAATATTTGTAATGTATTCTACATCATTTGTGCTAAAAAGTCATTAATCTTTTCCGCCACCTTAATTCCATCTACAGCAGCAGATGTGATTCCACCGGCATATCCTGCACCTTCACCACAAGGAAAAATCCCTGTAAGTGACGAAAAACCATTCTCATCCCTTATAATCCTTACAGGACTTGAGGTTCTGCTTTCCACACCTGAAAACACTGCATCCTCCATATCAAATCCCTTAATATAGCGGTTAAAACCATTGAGTCCCTCAGATATAGACTGACAGATAAAGGGAGGAAGAACTTTGTTAAGATTGCCAAATGTATATTCGCCCTTAATATGTGGCTGTACCCTTCCAAAGCCTGTTGAAAGTCTGTTTTCCTTAAAATCAGCAACAAGCTGGACTGGAATTCCCCCCTTTCCTTCCCTGTATGCCCTTTCTTCCAGTTCTCTCTGGAAATCAATGCCCGACATAACACCTTTGCCAAAATCATCCGGAGTAACAGTTACAATAATTGCACTGTTAGCATTCCTGCCATCTCTTTTTGAGTAACTCATTCCATTGACAGCAGTTCTGTTATTCTCTGAAGAAGCATTCACCACATATCCTCCCGGACACATACAGAAAGAATATACCCCTCTTCCATTAGAACACTGGTGAGTTACCTTGTAATCAGCAGCAGGCATTTCATATATGCAGTCTCCATAAGCATTGTAATTAATAAGCTCCTGTGGATGTTCAAGTCTTAAACCAACAGCAAAAGCCTTTGGCGCCATACTTATTCCCGAATCATTTAACATTCCAAATGTATCCCTGGCACTGTGTCCAAGAGCAAGGCATAATGCTCTGCACTTTCTTTCTGATACTCTTTTGTTTCTGGTATCAGTAATTTGAATTGAACACAATCCCTTATCATCGTTAGTAAACCCTGTAACCTTATGATTAAAATATATTTCTCCACCAAGAGAACAAATGTATTTTCTTATATTGACAACTACATCAGAAAGTACATCAGTTCCAATATGTGGTTTATTATTATATAGAATTGAGGAATCTGCTCCGAATTTCACAAAATTATATAAAACATCTCTGATTCTTCCTCCAGGGTCTTTAACACCAGTATTTAGTTTACCATCAGAAAAAGTTCCAGCTCCCCCTTCTCCAAACTGGACATTAGATTCAGTATCAAGTTCACCTTTCTCCCAAAATGTTCTAACTGAATTATTTCTTTCATCTACGCACTGTCCACGTTCAAAAATAATAGGTTTTAGTCCAGATTCTGCAAGTTTTAATGCACAAAATATTCCAGCCGGACCAAATCCAACCACAACAGGTCTTAATTCTTCAGTCAGATTATTAAGAAAAGTTTCATTTCTTTCAGGAAATGAATATACTATATTTTCGTGAACTGAAACATTTTGTCCATATTTTAATGAAAAAATATCCACATTCTTTCCATCTGCTGTGGCTGATTTTACATCAACAGAATAAACAAAGAATATATCTGGTTTATGCCTCGAATCAATTGATTTCTTCACTATATCAAATTCAATTTCAGCATTATTGTTTAATCCAAGTATATGGCAAACCTTTTTCTTAAGTTTATCAATTTTTTCATCAGGTCTAAGTTTTATCTGGTTAACTCTTAGTACTTTAGACATTCCTAACTCCTTAATATATTAAACTATGGCAGATGATTTTTAATATTTTTACCTGCCAGATATCCGCTTGTCCATGCCCACTGAAGATTATATCCTCCACATATACCGTCAACATCCATAATCTCCCCTGCATAGAAAAGCCCTGGTACAATTATAGATTGCATTGTATCAGGATTAATTTCATTGAGATTAACTCCACCTTGGCACACCTGGGCGTTATCAAAGGATTTATATCCTGTAATATTAAATGTTGTTCTCTTAATTGCAGATATAACCATCTGTATTTTTTTCAGATTATCGAAAGTCACAGGCAGTTCAGGGTCGATATTTCTCATGTTGCAGGCAAGTAAAACTAATTTTTTATTAAGAATTCCACTAAATAACTGCACAATGTTTTTTTCAGTATTGCCACAGCAGTTTTTGGCATACTCAGTAAGTTCATGTTTTGAATAATCTGGTACCATATCGATATCTATATAGGTTTTTTCCTTATTGTCAACGGACTTTACAGCAAATCTGCTTATCTGAAAAATTGGTATTCCCGACAATCCATAATCCGTATACTGAATCTCCCCATATTCACTGTATACCTTATCTTTGCAGTGTAATTCAATAGAACCTGTGCTTCTTACACCAGCTGCCGTCTTGCAGAATTTATTATCTGAAATTAACTGTACAAGTGCAGGTAAAGGTTTTTTCACATCATGTCCCATTGATTTTGCAAGCATATATCCAGAGCCATCAGAACCTGTTTTGGGAGCAGCTTTTGAGCCTGCAGAAATAATAACATTAGAGGATATGTATTTATTATTAACAACAAATATATTGTCTTTTTTTTCAATATTTTCAACTGTTGTTTCTAAAACAATATCGACGCCAAGAAAACACAGTTCTGAAATCATTGCTTCCTGTACAGATGCTGCTGTTTCAGAATGTGGATACACATATCCATTCTTATCTTTTGGAAAAATACCAATTGATTTAAAAAAACAAACAGCATCATTTTGGTCAAAATGACCTAAAGCTGTTTTCACAAAATCTATATTATCGTTATTATATTTGCTGGAATCCAGAATCATGTTAGTAAAATTACATTTTCCATTTCCAGTCTGAAGTATTTTATTACCAAGTTTTTTTGACTGGTCAATAATTAAAACCCTTGCATTGTTTCTTGCAGCTGTTATTGCAGCCATCATTCCTGCGGCTCCTCCTCCAACAACAATGCAGTCGTACATTTTTTTAGCCAACTCTTTCTCCATTCTGTTAAATATATATTTCAGGAACTGTAAGTCTGGAGAAAATCATAAAGATTATCCTCACCATCCATGTACATTCCCAGTTTAAGCTGTTCCCTTATTTCAGGAGGAAGAACCTCCATATTAATATCTGCGTTATCATAAAAAAGTTTGTCCGGTTCTGTGTATATCACAACTTTTTCACCATCATATTTTAAATAAAAACTTTTAACATTGTTATTACCTGACGTAGTATTTTCCAGCATCTCATAGGTTGTCTCTGTTTCATCTATTATCATATCATGATCATTATTTGCAGCAATAAGCCATCCTATAATTACAACTGCAAGTATCGCAACAATAATTCCAATTACAACGCCCATCCATTTAGTTCTGTTTTCCATATCATTATATCCAGTCTGTCTGTAGACTGCCTCCTAATGATATTCTGAACCAATGGGTTATTTTTTATTCATATCTTTACCAGAAAAACTGTTAGGAAGAAGCTCCTTCAAGAAAAAGTTTGATAACTTTCCATTATCCTCCAGTATTACATAAAAATCTTCAACTGCGAATTCACTCATTACCTGCCGGCATATTCCACAAGGCCAGGCAAATGAATTATTACTGTCACATATTGCAATTCTTGTTATTCTTCTGTAACCTTCAGAAACAGCCTTAGATATTGCTGTTCTTTCTGCACAAATGGTTGCGCCATAAGATGAATTCTCAATATTGCAGCCACAATATACTTCTCCATCATCTGTTTCAACTGCAGCTCCGACAGAAAAATGTGAATATGGAGCATAGGCTGATTTCATAGCCTCTTTTGCCATATCCATTAATTCTGAGTCATTTTTCACATTAATCTCCATTCCCAGGTAATTACTCTTCCCCTGTTATTGATATCCCTGTATCAGTCTGTACTAAAGCAATATATGTTTTACCTGTATTAAGTGTTATCTCTTTGCCATCCGTGTAATAATACCTGGTAGGTCCGCTTAATTCTTTATCTTTTTTCCAGGTAATAGGTGCTGCTAAACCATTACTGATAAAATACCCTGTACCTGTGCCATCAACCTTATAATCCGGAGTACCATTATCGAAATATTCTGGTTCAACATATTTAACAATAATGTTATCAAAAGCAAGCTGTTGTCCAGTTTGTTCATCAATATGCGGTTCATCAAACTGATATCTGTAATATTTACAATCAACCTTGTTGTATTCAAACCATGGCATATTATGAGGATAATATAAATCAATCCTGTCGCATTTCAAATCACTAGCCGGTGTAATAACGGAAGAATCCTCTGTATTAAACTTAAATGGTGAGATATAATTATCCGGATAAACCAAAGAATATCCATTATTTACAGCGCTTTCTGTTATTCCGCTCCATGATGTATATGCATTATGAGGTGCAACCCTGTCTGCAGTTCTATAGAAATTACACTGTGTCTCACCATCAAGAGCATGCATTTGTGGATTATCAAGATATGGTTTGGCAAAATCAGAATACCCAAAATGAACATAAATTGCTTCAAACTCTTTGGCAAATAGTAGAAAATAAGTTCTACAGCTTCGCACCGGACCTATCTTTTCAAGAGAGGTCTTATTTTCAAAAAGACAACACAACCTTGTAATTCCTCCCTCTACCAGAGATTCCATCACAATATCAGCTTCGCTTATCCCTGACTGGGGAATGGCATCGTATATGTTATTATACATAACAGCATAGGGAACCAGATTGCCAGTACTTTCATCAATCCACTGTCCTGTTAAACGGCTTCTTGTCATTCCCTTATGTAGGTTCATATCAGCTGTAGCAAGCTTCACACTTCCAGAAACTACTTCCGTATGATATCTGTTTTCCTGTTTCTTATTAATCGCACTGCCAGTAAAGGCAATAACAGCTATAAGAACTCCCATTGATACAACAATAAGTAATATTAAAAGTGCAATTAGTTTTTTTCTACTCATTGATTACCTCTATCTTGTTATTCCCAATATCTGAAGCACATCCTCCTGCTTTTTCTCCATAACTTCAGCCTCTGTGCTCTCCATATGGTCATATCCAAAAAGATGCATCATGCTGTGAGCCACAAGAAATGCCAGTTCTCTTCTGCTTGAATGACCATACTTTTCAGCCTGTTCCATAACTTTATCAAGAGAAATGATAATATCGCCAAGCATAAGTTCTCCTGAATCAGGATTAAAATATTCTGAAATAATCATCTCAGAATCGTCATTACCATCAAGAAATGAAAAATCACCTGGAATATCATAGTCTAACAAAGGAAAGGAAAGTACATCTGTAGGATTGTCTATCTGTCGGAATTCCTTGTTTATCTCCTGAATTGTACCGTTATCAGTTAATGTAACACTAACTTCTGCTTCGTATGGGCATTTTACATAGTCACAGGAAGTCTCCACCACACTGTTTATCACCTGTTCATAATCAAAATCAAGCTTTCTTTCTGTTTCATATTCAATGTTTACTGTCATTTCTGTTATTCCTCTTAATATCTGATTTTCTGCTCTTACTTGCTTCGTACTCCTCGTAAGCTTTGACTATTTTCTGAACTAAAGGATGTCTTACAACATCTTTGTTAGTCAGCTTTACAAATCCAATCTCATCAACTCTGGAAAGTACTTTCATTGCAACATCAAGACCCGAAACTGTTCCAGCAGGAAGATCCTTCTGTGTTACATCTCCTGTAATAATAACTTTGGAGCCAAAGCCGATTCTTGTTAGAAACATCTTCATCTGGGCAGGTGTTGTGTTCTGGGCCTCATCAAGAATTATAAAGGCGTTATCAAGTGTTCGTCCTCTCATATATGCCAGAGGAGCCACTTCAATTAATCCCTTTTCCATGTTTGCCGCAAAACTTTCTGCTCCCATTATCTGATACAGAGCATCATATAATGGTCTCAGATATGGATCAACCTTACTTTGAAGATCTCCCGGCAGGAATCCCAGTTTTTCACCTGCTTCAATGGCAGGTCTTGTTAATATGATTCTGTTCACATCATTATTCTTAAAGGCATTGATTGCCATAGCCATGGCAAGATATGTCTTACCCGTTCCTGCAGGTCCCAGTCCGAAAACAATCATCTTTTCCCTGATTTGGTCTACATAATACTTTTGTCCAAGTGTTTTAGGCTTAATAGGTTTTCCACTAATAGTTTTACATATTATATCTTCATCAATTTCAAGCACGGCATCTTCCTTTTCCTCCATGGTAAGAGAAAGGGCATAATCCACATTCTGTTCCTGAATAACATTACCTCTCCGGGCAAGAAGGGACAGGTTGTTTAAAACCTTTACTGCATGCTCGACACCTTTGCCGTCTCCTATAACTTTAATATCAGAATTTCTGGCGATAATAGTTACCTTCAGAGTTCTTTCTATTTTCTTGACATATTCATCCCTCTGACCAAACACACTTGTGCTTATATCTGCAGGCATATCAATAATTTTTTCAACTACACTCATTTTCATCCTCAATTTCTATCATATACTCCGTAATGGAAAGCAGGAGAAATTATTTCCAGGCTGCCCCTCATTTCAAACAAACCATCTCCTCTCACAATTTTAACATCTTTATCAAGTATTTGTACACTATTTTGAAGATTTTTTATATAAGAATCAAATCTTTCTGTAAGAATCTCCTCCATTTCTTCATCAGTGTAAGCATAATCCACATTATCATACTGGTTATACTTAATAATATTATACTTAACAGGAAGTGAGATTTTATTAAACAGTCTGATTTCTTTCTCTTCACATAAGCGGTCCCATGTATTTTCATCTAAATTCCAGTTTAGTAAGTTAATTTCTTTTCCAAATGCATCAATAACAATAGATGTCTTTGTCTTACCTGTATATTCTTTGCGCTTATAGTCCCGATATAATGTATCACAATAATCTGCTTTCATCTTAATCAGAATATCCGCATCCGGCTGGACATCCATACTGCACATTTCCTCCCCATATGCATCATTAACTACCACATGTCCTGACACCAGTATCTGGTCTTTAGTGACATTATCTCCTTTCTTTACCATAGGCGTCCCTTTTCTTGTTATTATAGAGATAACTTCTCCATCATCTGTTGCGTATATATCCCCCTGATGTTCATCCTCATCCTGAATAACAACGCCATCATTTTCTTTAAAGGATATAATAACCCTGGTTCCTTTTTTAGATACACTTACCCATGTAACCTCAGAGAAATCCTCCCTGATTTTATGTTCCAGCCATTCACAATCAATTCCACTGGTTTTAATTCCTGAATCAATGCCTAAACTGCAAAGATAATTATATATATACTGGTCTGAATATATACTGTTTCCCTGAAAAGAAATATCCCAGACATAATTATTAATTCCCTTTACAATCAAAAACGCTGTAATAATTCCAATTGCAAAGGAGTAATGCTTTCTATACTTAAATGCCAGATATTTTAAGCCATATTTTCTGGTAATATAGACTTTGCAGCCTGTGGTTCTGCATACCGGGCGGATTTTTCTGAATTCATTCCTTTTTATTCTGCATACAATACTATTATCATTTAACTTAATATCCCAAAGATAAATCTCTTTATTTCTGCAAAGATTTAAAAATCTTTCCTTTGATTCACCAGTGATGCATATAGTAAGAATATTAAATATTATAGGAAAGGATTCACATTTCATACCGAATCATCCATTATTATACTGCTGATACAACCTTTAATAAGTATTTCCTCATCATCGTAATAATATATGCAGAGATTCTTTCCCTTAATATCCACAGAGCCTTTGTATGTATTAATCTTTAGTTCATCATTATCATAATAGGTTATTGCACGGAAATTCTCTATACAGGTCATTGAATTACCAACTATTGTAATAATTGCGCAATCGGTAGACTTATTCATACAGACTCCCAAAAATAGGTTTAGCTGTTTAATTATATGAAAATTTCTGCAATATATTCTGCCTGCAGGCTGTATATAAAGAAAAACCGGCAGGCAAAAGCCTACCGGTAATAATAATTAAAATTAGTTGAACTTACGTTTTCTAGCAGCTTCTGACTTCTTTTTACGTCTTACGCTTGGCTTTTCGTAATGTTCTCTTTTACGAATTTCCTGCTGAATGCCTGCCTTAGCACAGTTTCTCTTAAATCTTCTTAAGGCACTATCTAAAGACTCGTTCTCTTTAACGATGACATTTGACATACTTTTCCTGACCACCCTTCTGTTGCAAATTGTGCTGAGCAATACATATATAGGGCATTAACTAATCGCACAAGTGATATTATAACATATAAAAATAATTCGTCAACACTAAAATTTTATTTAATCTGTTCAGCAAGGGCTTCAGGTGCCTTGGCAATCAACTGGTCTATTCCTGAAGGATTCTTTCCTCCCGCCTGAGCCATATTAGGACGACCACCGCCGCCACCGCCGACAAGACCCGCAAGTGATTTAATAAGATTACCAGCATGGGCTCCTTTGGCAATAACATCGTCTGTTGCCATAGCAATCATATTAACTTTATCACTGCCCTGTGCACTTACAATGAGAACAACTCCTGAACCAATCTCACTCTTAAGCTTGTCACCAAGATTACGGAGTTCATTCATGTCAACATTATCAACCTTAGTTGCAATTAATGAAACACCTTTGACATCCTGAATATCATTCTTAACGTCACCTAATGCATTATTTGCAAGCTCTGCCTTAAGCTTTTCATTCTCACTTGAAAGTAACTTAATCTCATCATTCATAGCCTGAATTCTTCTGACAAGCTGTACACTTTCTGTTCTGGCAGCTTCAGATGCCTCATGTACTAACGCTTCCAAAGAAGCATAGTACTTCATAACACCTGCATCTGTAAGAGCCTCAATTCTTCTTACTCCGGCAGCAACACCTGACTCTGAAACAATCTTAAATAATCTGATATTAGATGTATTGGAAACATGGGTACCACCACAAAATTCCTTAGAGAAGTCCCCCATAGAAACAACTCTTACTGTATCACCATATTTCTCTCCAAAAAGAGCCATTGCTCCTGTTTTCTTTGCATCCTCAATAGACATTACCTGTGTATCTACAGGAATACTCTCTGCAATCTTTTCATTGACAATTTGCTCAACCTGCTCTAATTCTTCCTTAGTCATGCTCTGGAAATGAGTAAAGTCGAATCTTAATCTTTCCGGATTAACGAAAGAGCCCTTCTGCTCAACATGATTACCAAGAACAGTTCTTAAAGCTTTCTGTAAAAGGTGAGTCGCACTGTGGTTCTTACATGTATCTGCTCTCTTTCCAGCGTCTACCAGAAGATTTACAGTATCCCCAACCTTAATCATGCCTCTCGTAAGCTTTCCAACATGCCCTATCTTTCCACCTTTAAGCTTAATTGTTGTGCTGACAGTGAATTCACCCTCTGTTGTCTCAATAATACCAGTATCACCTTCCTGTCCACCCATTGTTGCATAGAATGGTGTCTCGTCAACAATTATTGTTCCGCTATCGCCCTCTGAAAGAGCCTGTACAACAGCATCTTCTGTTGTAAGAACTGTGACCTTTGATGAGAAAGAAAGCTTGTCATATCCCACAAAAGTGCTTGTAACAGCAGGGTCAATCTCATCATATACAGTTGCGTCAGCACCCATATAATTAGTTGTCTTTCTTGCCAAACGAGCCTTAACCCTCTGCTCTTCCATTGCCTTAAGGAAACCTTCCTCATCAACTGCAATATTCTTCTCTTCCAGAATTTCCTTTGTAAGATCTATAGGGAATCCATATGTGTCATACAGCTTAAATGCATCTTCACCTGACAATGTCTTCTCACCTGTTGATGCAAGTTTTTCTTCCATATCAGCAAGAATGCTTAATCCCTGATCTATGGTCTTATTAAACTTATCCTCTTCTTCCTGGATAACCTTAATAATAAATTCTTTCTTTTCTTCAAGTTCAGGATAACCATCCTTAGAGCCTTCAATAACTGTCTCACATAATTTAAATAAAAACTTGCCATCAATTCCTAACAGTCTTCCATGTCTTGCTGCTCTTCTTAACAGTCTCCTTAAGACATATCCTCTTCCCTCATTAGATGGCATTATTCCGTCGCTAACCATAAAAGTAACTGATCTGATATGGTCTGTAATTACACGGATTGAAACATCCTTCTTCTCATCACTCTTATAAGTTACACCAGCCATCTCACATACTTTGTTGCGAAGCGCCTGAAGTGTATCAACATCAAATATAGAATCAACATCCTGAACAATGACCGCAAGACGTTCCAAGCCCATACCAGTATCAATGTTCTTCTGGATAAGGTCTGAATAATTTCCCTTTCCATCATTATTAAACTGTGAAAATACATTATTCCATACTTCCATGTATCTGTCACAGTCACATCCTACTGTACAGCCTGGCTTACCACAGCCATACTTCTCTCCACGGTCATAATATATCTCTGAACATGGACCACAAGGTCCTGCACCATGCTCCCAGAAATTATCTTCCTTGCCAAATCTGAATATTCTTTCAGGCGCAATTCCAATCTCCTTATTCCAGATGTCAAATGCCTCATCATCATCCTCATATATTGAAGGATACAATCTGTCCGGATCAAGGCCAACAACCTGAGTTAAGAATTCCCATGACCAGGCGATAGCTTCGTGCTTAAAATAATCTCCAAA
>CALZFR010000015.1 GCA_945648485.1 uncultured Eubacterium sp.
AACCAATACCGATATGGGCAACGCCCTTATCCTGCATAACAGTCTTAACATCAGCAAAATCAAGGTTGATATCACCAGGGTTATTAATAAGATCAGTAATTCCCTGAACTGACTGCTGTAAAACTTCATCAGCTTTCTTTAATGCCTCAGGCATGGTTGTCCTTCTGTCAACAATCTCAAGAAGCTTGTCATTAGGAATAACAATAAGTGTATCCACATTCTCCTTAAGTCTTTCGATACCTGAAAGGGCATTATCCATACGTGTCTTAGCCTCAAATCTGAAAGGCTTGGTAACAACACCAACTGTTAATATTCCCATATCTTTAGAGATCTTGGCAACAACAGGTGCAGCACCTGTTCCTGTTCCGCCACCCATACCACAGGTAACAAAAACCATATCTGCCCCCTTGATGGCCTGTGTAATCTCTTCAATATTCTCCTCTGCTGCTTTCTCACCAACCTCAGGATTAGCGCCTGCGCCAAGTCCTTTAGTAAGCTTCTCCCCAATCTGAATTGCAACAGGAGCCTTACAAAGCTGTAAAGCCTGTCCATCAGTATTAATACCGATAAACTCAACTCCTCCTACATTCTCATCTATCATTCT
The DNA here is from genome assembly GCA_945648485.1 of uncultured Eubacterium sp. Classification (GTDB taxonomy): domain Bacteria; phylum Bacillota; class Clostridia; order Lachnospirales; family Lachnospiraceae; genus Lachnospira. The sequence continues at coordinate 605 of CALZFR010000015.1, forward strand.
GTTAACTGCGTTGTTTCCAGCTCCACCAACGCCCACTACTATTATCTTTGCTGATGACCCTGAGTCATTTGTCATTATTTCTAACAAGGGAACTGCCTCCTTTTTTTGCACTACTCAATATAATATAAAATTCACAATAAAATATCAACACATTTTTCAATTTTCTTTTTTAAATATGATAGAAGAATTATTACCATCATAATCTGAAAGGTACAATGTTCCCTTCATATCTTTAATGCTGTTCTCCATCTGTTTTAATGCAAACAGCTTCTCTGCACTGTTTTCAGCCTTTCCCAGAAGAATCTTAACATCATTCATATAAAGTGTAACATTATATGAAGAATCAAAATAGATTTTCCTGATACCAAGCTTATATTTGTCAAAAGCCTGGGTTAATTCAAGAATCGTATTAAAAACTGACATATCGTCAATTTCCAGTTTTGAATTAAGAACTATGCTTTTGAATTCCAGTCCCTCAATCTGCGGAACATTCTCATATGATGCGGAAGAGCTTTCCACCACTTTTCCGTCCTTATCGAAGTACATATTGCATCCCATATAGCTTATATATCCAACGATAGGCTTTTCATACACAGTAACTGTAAGCTTGTCCGGCCATTCTATATCAACATCGTACTTCTGGACAAAAGTTATCTCCTTATCCTTCTCACCAAAAAGGACATAGAACAAAATATTGGGATTATCCCCTCCGAATATAAACTGGTTCATCTCTGAAGGAGAATAATGTGTCCCACCTATATATTCAATGGAGGAGGCCCTGAATATGTAAGTACTTGCAGCAATTAATACAGCAATTACAATGAAAATGATTATAATAGCTTTTTTTATTGCTTTTTTCCTGTATGTGTATCTGTCCAGTTTAACATTCTCCATCATAATCCTCTATATTAAACATTTTATCGCAGGAAACCACTATACTTCCAGCTTAATCTTTCCTGATATATTCATGACTATTCCCACTTCTGCCAGAAGAACCACCGCCGATGAGCCACCATAACTTATAAACGGCAGAGATACACCGGTATTAGGAATGATATTGGTTACAACCGCAATATTAAGAATTACCTGAATTGCAATATGTGCGAACACACCTGTGGCAAGAAGTGTTCCAAATAAATCAGGCGAATTCTGTGCAATATGGGCAATTCTCCACAACATCACGGCAAATACAAGAATTATACATACAGCTCCAAACAATCCCAATTCCTCGCAGATAATTGAAAATATCATATCATTCTGGGATTCAGGAATATATCCAAGCTTCTGAAGACTTTTTCCCAGTCCCTTGCCAAAAAGTCCTCCTGAACCTATGGCGTACAGAGCCTGGACTGTCTGATAACCTTTTCCTGATGCAAACTTTTCCGGGTCAACCCACACAAGAATTCTGTTCAAGCGGAAGTTATCAGTCATCTTACCAGATTGAAGCATGCTGGAAATCCAGGCATACAGTCCGGCAAAGCCAGCTACTGCTACTCCTGCCAGAGCCACAAATATCTTATATCCCGGATATGCCACAAAAATCATGATAAATCCTATAGCAAATATAATAAGGGCACTACTCATGTTGTTAGATATTATGTAAACAACTATTCCCTGAATTCCAGCAGAAAGCCCCAATAAAAGCACTGCATATTTTAATTTTCTTACTTTCTTGCCATAACCACAGATTAGGGCTGAAAGAAAAACAATAACAGCAAACTTTGATACGTCAGCAGGCTGTACACCTCCAAACACAGGGAAACGAATCCATCTCTTAGCACCATTAGCGGTACTTCCGAAAGGAATAAGAGCAAATACAAGCCCCAGCGCAAATACATATATCAATACTGAATATTTCTGCCATTTGTGGTAATCCATCCTGTATGTGACATACATGGCAACAAAACCAATTATAGTAGAGAGAAACTGCTTGATAAAATATGACGCAGCATTACCGCTCTCCATCTGGGCAGTATATGAACTTGTACTATATATCATTATCAAGCCAAAACCAACAAGAAATATGGTCACAAATAAAAGGCTGTAATCAAAATATCTCTGGACAGGCTTTTTCCTTTTCTTTCCCATAGCATTCCCCATTCATAGCAACATAATATGAACTATAATCAGAGCCTGTTTACAAGCTCCTTAAACATTCTTCCTCTCTGCTCATAGGATTCAAACATATCCCAGCTGGCACAGGCAGGAGACAGCAAAACCGCATCACCTGGCTGTGCACTGTCTGCACATATTCTTACAACTTCCTCTAAAGAATCTGCAATAACATAATCTGTAAAGCCATACTTTTTTGCAGTTTCTGCTATCTTAGGAGCTGTTGTTCCCATAAGCACAAGCTTTTTAATCATTGGATTAAAAGCTTTCACATACTCATCAAAGTCTGAACCCTTATCATATCCCCCACCAATCAGAATAGTTGGGCGGGACATTGCCTTGATAGCCTTAATAGCTGCATCAGGGTTGGTTCCCTTTGAATCGTTGTAGTACATAACATCATTCTTTGTTGCCACATACTCAATCCTATGCTCCACAGCCTTAAATCTCATTATCTCATGAATAATTATATCTTCCGGTATACCTGCTGCAATGGTAATATCAATAGCAGCGCACACATTCTCATAATTATGCTCTCCAATAAGATTCATATCATGAACATTCATTAAGAATCTGTCACTTTCTCCGTCATAATAATGAATCTCATCACCTGTTACATAAGCACCCTTAGGAGGTCTTTCTTTGCTTGAGAACCATACAACTGAGGCTTTGCAGTGGTTAAGTCCATAATCCCTAAGCACCTCATCCTCGTAATTAAGGACACAGAACTGGTCCTTTGTCTGGTTCATGCTGATATCTTCCTTGGTTTTGATATAACATTCCATAGTATGATGTCTGTTAAGATGATCCGGAGTAATATTAAGCACAGCACTTACCAGAGGCTTAAACTCATGTATTGTCTCAAGCTGGAAGCTGCTTATCTCTGCTACAGTATATGAAGTAGCCGTTGTCTTTGACACTTCTGTAGTATAAGGATTTCCGATATTACCTACAACAAATGTTTCGTCATTATACGCTTTCATAATCTGCCCTGTAAGGGCTGTAGTTGTTGTCTTACCATTAGTTCCGGTAATTGCAAACAGTGTTCCCTTATCAAAATGATAGGCAAGTTCAATCTCACCCCACACCGGCACACCTGCATCTTTAAAACTAATTACAAGGGGACTGTCCACAGGCACACCCGGGCTTATCACAAGGAGGTCATAGTCCTTCTCGCTCCCAGAAGGATAACTTCCCACCATGACTGTAACACTCTTATCAGATACCTTTGCCTCAATATCTGAAACACGAAGCTTTTCATTACCATCATATAAAACTACCTGGGCATGTTCTGCAACAAGAAGCTTTGCTGCACCAATCCCGCTTATTCCTGTTCCAACAACGAATACTTTCTTACCATTAAACATCTCTTTTATTTCCTCCGTATTTTATTAATTTTACTATCATTTATTCATTATTTCAAGGCGTAGGGTAATACATTTTCAAATAGTTCCCTTATAACAGGGGCAGCTATGGTTCCACCATAATAAGCTCCAACTGGTTCATCAATAAGGCACATTGCCATAATCTGGGGTTCATCCACTGTGGAAAATCCAATAAAGCTGGCAATATATTTCCCAGAACCTCTTGGAAGCTTCTGCGAAGTAGCTGTCTTTCCTCCTATTGAAAATCCCTCAATATAAGCATGCTTTCCTCCTCCATTCTCCACAACCTGACGAAGAATATCCTTCATTGTATTACTTGTTTCTTTTTCTATTGCACCTTCTGTAATATTATAATCAAAATTTTCTATAACCTGGTTATTATCATCAACCGTCTTAATTCCAAAATGTGGTGTAACAAGATTGCCTCCATTGACAATAGCTGCAGCAGCACGCAGCATCTGCATAGGAGTAATCTGAAACGACTGTCCGAAGGACATTGTAGCCAGTTCAACCTCCCCTACATTTTCCTGCTTATGGATAATGGTGGAAGCCTCTCCTGCCACATCAATCCCTGTCTTGCTTAAAAGCCCCAGCTTTCCAAGATACTTGTAGAATGAAGTAACTCCTACTCTTCTTCCCCACTCAATAAAGGCAGGATTGCAGGAATTCATAACTGTCTCTGTAAAGGTCTGGCTGCCATGCCCTGTAGTTTTATGACACCTTATGGTTCTGTCTGCCACCACAGTTTTTCCACCACAGGAGTAATGGTCTGACAATGTGCAGGCTCCTGTCTCCAATGCCGCCGTTGCCGTAACCATTTTAAATATGGAGCCAGGCTCATAGGTATCATTAATACAGAAATTCCTCCATTTTGCATTAAGAATATTCATGTCAGTCTCTCCACCGTATGGGTCGTTAAGGTCATACTCCGGTGTATTTACCATCGCAAGAATCTCTCCATTCTGGGGATTCATTGCTATTATGGAAACACTCTTTGCCTGACAGGACATCATTGTCTTTTCTGCCAGCTGGGTGGCATAGGACTGAATATTATAATCCAGTGAAAGCACCAGATTTTCTCCCTTTACCGGCTCATCCCTGGACTCCTGGTATTCATCAAGCTCAACACCCCAGGCATCAGTAATTGTAAGAATCCGTCCTGCCGAACCCGAAAGATATTTTTCATACCTGGCTTCCAGTCCAACAATTCCCTGGTTATCTCCTCCTGTAAAGCCAATAACCTTAGATGCCAGGCTTCCGAAGGGATAGTATCTTTTATAGTCTTCATCTACCTTCACTCCCGGATAATTATAATTTCTTATCCTGTCTCCTGTCTCCTTATCCACATTGGACTTAACCCTCTCTATGGATGAAACTTTCTCCACTCTTTTTCTGGCTGTAGCCTCATCAATCCCCAGTTCTTTTACCAGCATTGATATTACGCTTTCACTGTCCTCAATCTGGCTGTGGATAACTGATACGGTACACACAGTTTTACTGGAAGCAAGAACAACACCATTTCTGTCAAGAATCTGCCCCCGCATGGCCTTGATGGACCTCTGTCTTTCATGGAGCTGTGTGGCTCTGTCAGTGTAATAATCAGACTGTCCAACCATTACCATTACAAGCTTAATGATAAGAACCAGTGAAGCCACACATACACAGATAATTGATGCAATAAGCTTCTTTCTGTGTCTCATATAAGGTTTTCTGTTATATGAATCATAGTCTTTATTAATAATCTTAATCATAAAAATCCCGGCAGTCAGCTGATTATAATATATTATTAGCTGACTGCCGGTGTTATTCATTATTAATTCCATTCAATATGATAAAATTTCGCCTCTGAATAGCATTAATTTATGGACTCACCACCGTAGACTCTACCGGACTGTCTGATGTATCCTTTTCCTCGTCTGACAAATCCTTATAAATATTCAGGTATGGCAGAATCTCTTCATATATACTCTTTGTAAGGTTCAACGCATCATTGGTTGTACCTCCGGTTCCATTAGTCTGATATGGTTCATCAATTACAACATACAGCACTACCTGCGGATTGTCCATTGGCGCACATCCAATATAAGAAACTACCCATTTGTTCTCACTTCTAGGCAGCTTCTGGGCTGTTCCTGTCTTACCGCCGATGGAATACCCTGTAACTCCCGCTTTCTTAACAAGTCCATTATCCACTGCATTTTTCAGATATTTTCTCATTAGCTCTGATGTCTTTTTAGTAACGGTATATCTGACAAGAGTTGGTTCTATATTCTTAACCACTTCTCCTGTGCTTTTCTCAATTCTCTTTACAATATGAGGCTGATAATAATTGCCTCCATTGACAACTGAAGAAAATGCTGCTGCCATCTGAACCATATTCACATTAAAATTTTGTCCGAAGGAATTACATGCAGCATCCAAAGCAGTCATATCTGAGCTTTTTAAAAGACCAGCCTCCTCACCTGGAAGGTCAATTCCTGTCTTACTGCCAAAGCCCAGCTGAATCTGGTATGCTGCCATCTTCTTGCCACCCAGCCTTGCTGAAAGCTGTATCATAGCAGGGTTACATGACTGTCCTAATGCATCTTCCAGCGTAATAAGCCCATGACTTCCCTGTTTGTTGGCAACATGGCACTTAATGGTCTCACCACCAACCAGCTCTGAACCATTACACATAAATGTATCACCGTCATATGTAACACCTTCTTCTAATGCCTCTGCCTCGGTAAACACCTTAAATGTAGAACCCGGCTCATATATATTGGACACGCAGAAATTATTCCACAGTGCATACATTGCATTAGTCATATCCAGATCTGACATTCCGCTTAATTCTTCCTGAGTGTACAACCCAGTCAAATCTCTTGGATTATTCAGATTGAAATATGGATAGTTCACCATTGCCAGAATCTCTCCAGTATTCGGATTCATAGCAATTACTCCTGTAGATTTCGATGGTCGTTCTGCATTAAGTTCTTCCACCTTCTTTTCAATGATTGACTGAACCTTATAATCAATTGTAGTTACTATGTTATGTCCATCTACTGCTTTCTTCTCGTTATTCTGGATTTCAAGATTCTCTCCAACATACTGGTAAGTCATGCCATCTGTTCCTGAGAGCTCATCATTATAGTAATTTTCAAGTCCCAGTTCTCCTCCATTAACAGCACTGGCAAATCCAATTGCATCACAAGCAAGGGCATCAAAAGGATATTTTCTTACATAGCTCTCCTCAAACCACACGCCCTTAATATTAGGGTTATTGTTGGTATCAGCAGCCATATCCTGAAATTCTTTAATCTGTTCCTGTGTAAGTTCCTTAATAAGCTTTTCATACCTGCTGTTTGGTTTTGTTGCAAGTGTAGTTTCCAGAGAAGTTCTGTCAAGCTCAAAACACTTCACCAATGCATTCAACGTAGGGTCTTTGTAATCGCTTTCTGAAAGAACCATCTTGCAGTCCAGAATCAGATTATAAACCTTCTCACTGTATGCAAGAATAGTCCCGTTCTTATCAAGAATCTGTCCCCTCTTGTAAGGAATAGTCATTGAAGAATATGACTGGTGATCCAGTACTATTTTTGAATAAGCCTCACCAGAATCATAATTTATATATATTATCTTTCCAATTATAAACAAAAGAAATCCAACAATAATAAAAAAAGCAACGCCTACCCTTTTCTGTGTTACTCTAAGCATTGCTTTTTTCTCTCGTATTTTTCTCTGTCTTAACTCTTCTTTATTCATCACTTATCCTCGCGCCGCATATTATACAGCCTGCAGATTAACGAACAGGAATATCCTTATACTGCTTAACATATTCACTGACAACAGAGTCATATGTAATTACCTGGTCTCTATCTGGATAAATCATCCCCAGTTCATTAACTGCAGTATCATAGATAAGTTCATAGTCAATACTTGTATTAATCTCAACTTCTCTTTCCTGGTTTTCGTTAGTAAGCTCATTAAGCTGTGACTGAAGCTGTGTTACAGCAGCCTGGTTTCCCTGCACTGATGACTGGATATTAAGGTACTGTACACACATAACAAATATTGTAACAACTATAGCAGATACACCAAGTGTATACAAGAAGTTAATTCTATTTGCCCTGCGGATTTTTTTATTTTTAAGTTTCTCCCGTAAATCCTCTTCCTCTTCAATTCTCACACGTTCAGGAGCAGATACTCTCTTTACAGGTTTCTTCTCTGGAGCCTGTACAGGCTGCTGTACTGCACTTCCATATACGTATGGATTAAGATTCTTTGTCATCATGGCCTTATTAAAATCAATGCTGCTTGCCATCCTTGGCGCCTCCTGTAATTTTATATTTTTTCGAAAACTCTTAGCTTAGAGCTTTTTGATCTCTTGTTTTCTTCCAGTTCTTCCTCTGATGGAAGAATTGGTTTTCTTGTTACCACTTTTCCCCTGGAAGCCTTTCCACATATGCATACAGGAAAGTCCGGAGGGCATGTACAAGGATTTTCATTATTCTTAAATCTTGTTTTAACAATTCTATCCTCAAGTGAATGAAAAGTGATAATGCATATCCTTCCTTTACTGTTCAGCCTGTCAATCATCATGTCTACTGAATTCTCCAGCACTTCAAGTTCATGATTAAGTTCAATCCTTATTGCCTGAAATGTTTTCTTGGCAGGATGTCCACCAACTGCTCTGCACTTCATGGGAATTGCAGCTTTAATAATCTCGCCCAGCTGTAATGTGGATACTATCTCTTCATTCTGTCTTGCTGCAACAATATGTTTTGCAATATTCTTTGCGAATTTATCTTCCCCATAATCTCTTATGATTCTGTACAAATCAAATTCACTGTAATTATTTACAATATCCTTTGCTGTCAGCTTCTGTCTCTGGTCCATTCTCATATCAAGAGGAGCATCCTCTTTGTATGTAAATCCGCGCTCTGCTGTATCCAGCTGATATGAAGAAACTCCCAGGTCAAGTATTATTCCATCAACCTTGGCAATTCCCAGTTCATCAAGTACCAGATTCATATTGCAATAATTATTTCTTACAATAGTTACTTTAGAGCCAAACTCTTTTAATCTCTCAGATGCTGCTTTGATTGCATCCTCATCCTGGTCAATGCCTATCAGTTTTCCATTATTGCTAAGGCGTTTAGCAATTTCATATGAATGACCGCCTCCACCAAGTGTTCCATCAACATATATTCCATCGGGATTAATGTTAAGGTTATCAATTGTCTCTTTAAGTAAAACTGATTTGTGATTAAACTGCATATCCCTCTTCCTCTATCTAGATACTAAATCCCAGGTTTTCCATGTTCTCAGCAACTTCATCCATATCAGTATCGTAGGTGCTAATTGACTCTTCCCAAACTTCTTTACTCCAGATTTCAATTCTGCTTGCAACTCCAACCAAAACCACATCCTTTTCAAGTTTTGCGAATTCCCTTAAAACCTGTGGTATAAGTATTCTCCCCTGTTTATCTACCTCACAGGCTGCTGCTCCAGCCAGGAAGAAACGGGTAAATTGTCTGGCGTTCTTGTTGGTAAGTGGTAAGGTTCTTAACTTCTCCTCAAAGTTGTTCCATTCTGTGTTGGCATACACAAAAAGGCATCCATCCAGACCCTTGGTGACAACGAATTCGTCTCCCAACGCCTCACGGAATTTTGCTGGTATTATAAGACGACCTTTTGGGTCAATGGTATGATTGTATTCTCCCATAAACATAAAAATCGTCCTCCATCTACCACTTTAAACCATTCTCTACCACTTTCCACCACTTTAGTGTCAATTTTATACTTATTTCATATAAATTTCAACCCTTTTTTGCAAAAAAAATTAGGCAAAAGCCAGATTTTATCTAGCTTTCGCCTAAATACACATGATATAGTATTTCACATTAAAAAAGGTACAATATGTAGTTTAATTTATTTTTAATTAATAGATATGCAGGTACTATACGTTAAATCTGAAAAGAATTACATCTCCATCTTTAACAACATATTCCTTTCCTTCCATACGCACAAGACCTTTTTCCTTTGCAGCATTGTATGAACCGCAGTCCAGAAGATCCTGATAATATACCACCTCAGCCTTAATAAAGCCACGCTCGAAATCACTGTGAATCTTTCCTGCTGCCTGTGGAGCCTTAGTTCCCTTAGTAATTGTCCACGCTCTTGTCTCTGTCTCACCGGCTGTAAGATAACTTATAAGACCGAGAAGAGCATAACTTGCAGCTATAAGCTTATCAAGACCAGAAGAACTTATTCCAAGATCCTCCAGGAACATCTTTTTCTCATCATCATCCAGTTCAGAAATCTCCTGCTCTATCTGGGCACATATTACGAATGCACCGCAGTTCTCCTTATCAGCAAATTCCCTTACTGCCTTTACATACTTATTATTAGCACCATCATCTGCCAGATCATCCTCAGTAACATTAGCTGCAAATATTACAGGTTTTGATGTAAGAAGGTTATATTCCTTAATATATGCCTCCTCATCCTCATCTGCCAGTTCAAAATTCTTTGCAAGATTACCAGCCTCAAGGAAAGCAATCAGTCTCTCAATAAAATCAACTTCCTTAGCTATATCCTTGTTGTTATAGGCTGCCTTCTTCTGCTTGCCAAGTCTTCTCTCCAAAACTTCCATATCAGAGAATATAAGTTCAAGGTTAATAGTTTCAATATCTCTTAATGGGTCAATAGAGCCCTCCACATGGACTATATTAGAATCTTCAAAGCATCTTACCACATGGACAATAGCATCAACCTCCCTGATATTAGCAAGGAACTGGTTACCAAGTCCCTCTCCCTTTGATGCTCCCTTAACCAATCCGGCAATATCAACAAATTCGATAACTGCTGGAGTTATCTTTGCTGAATTATATAAAGCAGCCAGCTTGTCAAGTCTGTCATCCGGCACTGCAACAACACCCACATTAGGGTCAATTGTACAGAAAGGATAATTAGCAGATTCTGCCCCTGCCTTAGTAAGCGAGTTAAATAAAGTACTTTTTCCTACATTAGGAAGGCCAACAATTCCGAGTTTCATGAATTTTATTTCTCCTCATCTTATTTTTAGAAAATGCATCTGCAAATGCTGTAATATATAAACATGTTCTTATCAGAACACACTCATAACACCCTTAAAATTAGACACATTAGCGGCTGGGTCACCAGAAAAAATAGCTGAACCTGCCACAATAACATTAGCCCCGGCTTCAAGCACTGATGGAAGATTATCCACATTAATTCCTCCATCAACTTCGATGTCAAAGCCCAGTCTCGAATCGTCCTTAAGTTTTTTTACTTCCTTAAGCTTGTCTATAGATGTAACTATAAACTTCTGTCCTCCATAGCCTGGATTAACACTCATTACAAGCACCATGTCAACCATATCAAGGTAAGGACTGATGGCTGATACTGGTGTGTCAGGATTAAGTGTAATACCTGCTTTAACCCCCGAAGCTTTAATCTTCTCAATAGTGGCAACCACGTCAGAACATGCCTCAACATGGACTGTTATAATATCTGCCCCTGCCTTGACAAATTCATCAATGTATCTTATTGGCTCATTAATCATAAGATGTACATCAAATACCTTGCCTGTTACCTTTCTGATTGACTTAATTACAGGCATACCAAAAGATATGCTTGGAACAAACAATCCATCCATCACATCAACATGGATGTATTCTGCTCCCGCCTCATCAATAATCTTAATATCTTCTCCCAACCTGGCAAAATCCGCTGACAGAATTGAAGGTGATAAAATATTCATTGCTAAAATCTGACCTTTCTTTTTAACTCATCATACAAGCACAGGTAACTGTCATATCTTTCCCTGCATATAATTCCTTCCTCAACCGCTGATTTAACAGCACAATCCGGTTCATTGACATGGACGCACCCATTAAATCTGCACTTTCCCTCATACCAGGCAAATTCAGGATAATAATACCTTAATTCACCTGCCTCAATATCCGGAAGCATTAACGATGTGAATCCTGGTGAATCACATATATATGAATCTTTTTCCATACAAAAGATTTCCGAATGTCTCGTAGTATGCCTTCCGCGTCCTATCCTGCTTACATCACCTGTCTCCATAGTTGATTCCTGCATAAGATAATTCGTAAGAGAGGATTTTCCCACCCCGGATGGGCCTGCCAGAATAGTGGTTTTTCCCATGAGAATTTCCCTGACCTCAGATAGTCCCTGTTCCTTGGCAGCGCTTGCAAACAGCAGGGTACATCCACAATCTCTGTATATGTTCTTTACCCTTTCTTTTTCAGAATCATCTGCCAGGTCTTCCTTATTGAAAAGAATTACAGTAGGAAGATTCTGGTAATCCATCATCACCAGAAAACGGTCTAAGAGATTAAAATTAGGTTCCGGATTAGTTATGGCAAATATAACAAGAGCCTGGTCTACATTAGCTGCTGCTGGTCTTATTAATTCGCTTGTTCTTGGAAGAATTTCAGTGATGTTTCCAATTCTATTGTCTTCATCCAGTACCTCTATTATAACATTATCCCCAACAAGAGGCTTAATATCCTGCTTTCTGAATATTCCCTTTGCCTTGCACTCATATACTCCAAGGGAATCAACATGGACATAATAAAAGCCTGCAATTCCCTTGATAATCTTTCCCTGATTCATATCCAAATCACACCTGCTCGTTTAATCAATTTGCTTTAGTTGTTGCATTAGAAGCAGATGTGGTTGCCTTAGTAGCAGCTGTTGTCTCAGATGTAGTATTACTCTTCTTGACATTAATTGTAACAGTTTTGCCTGTGGTAACTTTTTCTCCAGCCTTAATAGACTGTCCAAATACATTGCCCTCTTTAACATTAGTTGCAGATGACTGATACTTAACTTCGCACACCAGTCCAAGTTCTTCTAACTTTGCTTTTGCCTCTTTTTCTGTAAGCCCCACTACATTAGGAACTGTGACAGACTTAGACGCAGCCTTGCCCTCACTTACAGTAATGATAACTGTAGTTCCAGGTGCTGAATTGCTCTGTGCTGTTGGAGTCTGGCTGATAACCTTACCCTCTTCAACTGTATCACTTTTTGCCTTCTTAACTGTAACCATAAAGCCTGCTGATTCAAGGGCGTTGGCTGCCTCCACCTGGTCAATACCCACAACATTAGGTACAAGTGAACTTTCAGGACCCGAGCTGATTGACAATGTAATAGTCGAATTCTTTGCAACCTTTGTTCCAGCCGTTGTTCCCTGAGATATAATCTTACCCTCTGGAATAGTCGATGAAGACTGTTTAACTGCTTTATATCCAAGACCTATTGAGTTAAGTGCACTCTTAGCTTCCTCTTCTGTCTTTCCAACAAGGCTTGGCACTACCACCTTATCTTTATCCTCTGGATTCTCTGCAACTGTTGTTGCTGCAATGGAAGACGAAGTCTCCTCCTGTGTACTTTCAAATCCTCCCCCTGCAAATAGCTTAACAGCCACAACCACTGTTATCACAACAATAAGTGTAACTATACCAATTCCGATGAACATAATAGCCTTATCCAGCTTATCATTGCCCTCGTCATCTATATCATCATATTCATCATCGTCATCAAAGTCATCATCTAAATCATCATCAAAGTGCTTTCTGGCTGGTTTCTTTCTTGATGGTTCTTCATCATCAAGAAGTATACGGTCCAGTTCATCATCTACCTTTTGTTCAGCCTTCCTTTCAATTTCATCCTGCTTCACAGGTGGAACCGGCTTAACCATCTTCTTCTCCGCCGCACTTCCTGGTACTTCCTGTACATCAAGCTGTTGAGGTGCTTCCTCTTTTACTCCACTGGCATATGCCGGAGTCATTGTAACAAAATCTTCATCTGGAATTACAAGTGCCTTCTTAAGGTCTGTAAGAAGCTCTGATACATTCTGATATCTTCGTTCTGTCTTCTTCTGGGCGCACTTAAGTATAATCTTATCCATACATACCGGGATATCATCCACAATAGTTGATGGAGCAGGAATATCATCCTGTATATGCTGTACAGCAACAGATACCGTAGAATCCCCATCAAAAGGAACTGTTCCTGTTACCATTTCAAATAATGTAATACCAAAGGAGTATATATCACTCTTCTCATCTGAATATCCGCCTCTTGCCTGTTCAGGACTGATATAGTGAACAGAGCCCATTGCGGCAGAAGAATTGATGGTACTTGATGAAGCCACCTTTGCAATACCAAAATCAGTAACCTTAACCTTACCATCCTTAGATATAATTATATTCTGTGGCTTAATATCTCTGTGAATAATATGATGGCTGTGGGCTGCCTCCATACCCTTGGCAACCTGGATTGCAATACTTACAGCCTCTCTGTATGGAATACGTCCCCTTTTCTCAATGTACTTCTTAAGAGTAATTCCCTCTACAAGCTCCATTACAATATAATATATTCCATCCTCATCACCAACATCATATACATTAACAATGTTAGGATGAGTAAGACCTGCAGCAGACTGAGCTTCTGCACGGAATTTAGATACAAATGTCTTATCTTCACTGAACTCTTTCTTTAATACCTTAATTGCCACATATCTGTTAAGCTTGTGACACTTTGCCTTATATACGTCAGACATGCCCCCATTGCCAATCTGCTCTATTATCTCATATCTGTCTGCCAAAAACATTCCTTTTCTTAACATAAATATAACCCTTTCAACCTATGAAAACATATTGTCACTGCTCTACAATCACAACGGATATGTTATCCTTGCCACCATTCTCGTTAGCGGCATCAATTAACATTCTGGCCGCCTTTTCAATATCAGGCTCCCGGTTAATAATCTCAAGGATCTCTGCATCATCAACCATATTAGATAAACCGTCTGAGCACATCAGTATCTTATCTTCCGGCTTCAACTCCACAGAGAACATCTCTGCTTCAACTTTCGACTCCCCTCCGATGGCCCGTGTTATTATATTCTTGCGCTTATCAACCCTGGCATCCGCCCTGTCAAGCTGTCCATTGATAACCATCTCTTCAACCAGTGAATGATCCCTGGTTATCTGAATTATATCCTCTCCAACAACATATAAACGGCTGTCACCTACATTGGCAACCTTCAGTATGTTGTCAAATACTGTAGCCACAACAAGGGTAGTTCCCATACCTGCATAATCCTGTGACTCCGCCGCCTTGTCAATTACTTCTTTATTAACTTTAATTATTGTATCAGTAATAACAGATATGTAATCCTTACTGTTAACCTTAGACAGTTTATCAACCACACTGTCAACAGTAAGCCTGGAAGCTATATCTCCAGCCTTGTGTCCTCCCATTCCATCTGCCACTATAAACAGGTTAGGAAGACATCCTACCGGTCCGGTAGAACTAAACACACAATCCTGATTTACTTCTCTAACTTTGCCTACATCTGTAGCCGCAAATGCTTTCATCATTCCTCCAAAAGATTAGTCTATATCCACATTATCGATATAGTTCTTTCTTAATTGTCCACAGGCACCATCTATATCCCTGCCCATTTCTCTTCTAATAGTAACATTAATTCTACATTTTTCAAGTTTATTTTTAAATTCAGCTATAGCCTTGTGTTCTGACTGCTCATAATCTCTCTCCTTAATAGGATTGACTGGAATAAGATTAACATGGCAGTTCATTCCTGACAAAAGATTCACCAGCTGGCTGGCACATTCCCCAGTGTCATTAACCCCTTTTACCAGACTGTATTCAAAGGATATTCTCCTGTTTGTCCTGCTGATGTAATACTGGCAGGCTTTCATAATCTCATCAATGGAATACTTATTTGCTATTGGCATCATTGTTTTTCTCAATTCATCATTAGGAGCATGCAGTGATATTGCCAGGGTAATCTGATAATTTCTGTCAGCCAGTTCATATATCCTTGGCACAATTCCACATGTGGAAACAGTAATATTTCTCTGGCTTATATTAAGCCCCTTTTCACTGTTTAGCAGTTCAATGAACTTAATTACGTTATCATAATTATCCATTGGTTCACCAGAACCCATAATTACCACATTAGAAACTCTCTCACCAGAAAGTGACTGAATTCTGTAAATCTGGTCCAGCATCTCTGAAGGATTAAGATTTCTTACACATCCATCCAGTGTTGAAGCACAGAACCTGCATCCCATGCGACATCCTACCTGTGATGATATACATACTGAATTTCCATGATGGTATTTCATCAGTACACTTTCAATAAGATTTCCATCCCACAGTTCAAATAAATACTTGGCAGTTTTGTCTATCTCAGACACCTGGACCTTTATTGGCTTTAACGCAGTAAGGGAGGTATCCGCCTCAAGTTTTCCCCTTAATTCCTTTGAAAGGTTAGTACACTGTTCATAGTCTGTTACAAGCTTTTCATGAAGCCACTGGTAAAGCTGTGCTGCCCTGAATTTCTTATCTCCAATTGACTCTATATAGTTTTCAAGTTCACCCAATGATAATGATTTAATATCTGTCTTGTTGTTCAGTTTTGGATATTCTTCCATATACAGTATGCTCCCTCATTGTTTTTTCATTCTTGCAATAAAGAATCCATCATTTCCAAGGTCACCAGGCTTAATCTGTAAAGTATCCCCCATAAGAGAAAAAGGGAAATTTTCAGTAAACCAGGTTACATTATTCTCATTTTCAGCCCTGGATACAGTACAGGTACTGTAGATCAGCACTCCACCAGGCTTAACATAGGCTGCAATCGTTGAAAGAATCTGCCTCTGAAGCATTGAAAGAGAGCTGACTGCTTCCGGTGATGTATTATACCTTATATCAGGCTTGCGTCCAATTATTCCAAGACCTGAACATGGCAGGTCTGCTATGAGGACATCGTATTTCTCAAAAGCTGATTCATCCACTACAGTAGCATCCCATACCTTTGTTTTAATGTTAGTAATACCAAGTCTATGAATATTATCCTCAATTAATGCAACCTTTTCCATGGTCAAATCTCTTGATTCCACCAGACCATCAGC
>CALZFR010000016.1 GCA_945648485.1 uncultured Eubacterium sp.
CCTTCTTCTGGCAGCTTGTCTGGAAAGAAATCTATGATTTTGTCTGATAAGGAAAGTTTTCCTTCTTCGATTAATAGCCCTATAGCCATGGCAGCCATGCTCTTTGTCACAGAAAACATTCTGTGGAGGCTGTCTTTGTTGTATGGCTGGTAATAGGTTTCCATACATATTTTACCCTGTCTGGCAATAATGGCACTGTGCATTGGCAGTCCCTGCATTTCCAGCCTGTTAAGAAAACTTATGAGCCACTGTTCCTGAATGCCAACTTCTTTTGGCTTTGCAAATTGAAAATCCACAATAAAACCCTCCAATAAATACAATATTGTACATTATACAGGAATTATATAGTTTATTCAAGGCGTGGTTAGTATAGCCTTACTAAAATAAATATAAAAATTCTTTTAATAGGAAGCATTATGTGATATTATTATGGAACTAGAAACAAAAGATTGTCCATTGTTCTTTGTAAGTGGCAGAAAGGATACTATGATTAATTTATTAGTAAAAATATTTGTTAAAAATCCGGAAGATATTAAGAATTCTGCGGTAAGACAGTCCTATGGAGTACTGTCGGGAGGAGTTGGAATATGCTGCAACATCCTGCTTTTCTGTTTTAAGTTCCTTGCAGGAATATTGACAGGTGCTGTATCAGTGGCAGCAGATGCTTTTAATAACCTGTCGGATGCAGGTTCTTCTGTTATTACTCTTGTTGGATTTAAGATGGCTGGAAAGCCGGCAGATAACGATCATCCTTTTGGACATGGAAGAATAGAGTATATATCAGGACTTGCAGTTGCTGTTGCAATTATTGTAATGGGGGTTGAGCTTCTACGCCAGTCCTTTGACAGGATTCTTCACCCTGAAGCTATGGAATTCAGCCTGCTTTCAGTTATAATCCTTGTAGGTTCCATTCTTGTGAAGATGTGGATGGCATATTTTAACTATGGACTTGGGAAGAAGATTGAATCGGCAGCAATGAAAGCAACTGCCACAGACAGCCTTTCAGACTGTATTACTACATCAGTAGTTCTTATATCTGTATTTGTTGAGTTCTTTACTGGTTTTAATATTGATGGTTATGCAGGTGCAGTGGTTGCATTATTTGTATTATATGCAGGATATCAGGCTGCAAAGGATACCCTTGCACCACTTCTTGGACAGGCTCCTGACCCTGAACTTGTGGCAGATATTGAAAGAGTTGTTATGGAAGAGGCAGGAATAATTGGAATTCATGACATGATTATACATGATTATGGTCCAGGAAGAGTATTTGCTTCACTTCATGCCGAAGTTCCTTATTCAATGGATTTTCTTCATGCCCATGACATAATAGACCTGGCTGAATCAAGAGTGAAGGATGAACTTGGCATTGAGATATCTATACATATGGATCCTATTGTAGATGATGATGAGCATATCCAGCAGTTAAAATCACAGGTTATTGATATTGTCAAGGAGATTGACAAAGGGATTACAATACATGATTTCCGTGTAGTAAGCGGTCCATATCTTACTAATATGATATTTGACTGTGTAGTTCCATTTGATTGTGCACTTAAGGATGATGAAGTCAGGAAAACAATCAGCGATAAAGTCAGCCAGATGGGAGAGGGCTATAATGCTGTTATAAGCATTGATAAGCCCATGGCAACTAAAGCCAGCCTCCATCCACTGTAATTATCTGTCCTGTAAGATAGTCAGGGGCACAGATAAGCTCTTTAACGATTTTGCCAATCTCTGATGGAAGACCGAATCTGCCTGCTGGTATTTCCAATGCCAGTGCAGCCTTATCTTCATCAGACAAATGGCTGTTCATGTCAGTATCAATGGCTCCACATGCAATTGCGTTAACCTGTATATTGCTTGGAGCCACTTCTTTTGCCAGAGCTTTAGTCATGGAATTAACAGCTCCCTTGGTGGCTGAGTAAGCAACTTCGCAGCTTGCTCCCACATTTCCCCATACAGAGGAAATGTTGATTATCTTTCCCTGTTTTTTGCTTATCATGTAAGGTAGTGCAATATTACAGCAGTTAAATACTGAACTGACATTAACATTCCAGATTCTTTCCCATTCGCAGGGGCTCATATCCTGAAAAAGACCAACAGAAGAGATTCCAGCGTTGTTAATCAGTACGTCAATACTGCCATATGAATTAACACAATGTTCAATCATGGCTTTACACTGTTCATAGTCACTTACATCGCAGGAATAAATACTGCACTGTGCTCCTTTGCTTTCGATAATAGATTTCGTTTCTTCCAATTTATCCACATTATTCACACAGTTAATAATAAGGTTATTTTCCCTGTCTGCAAGTTCAAGGGCGATACCTTTTCCTATTCCTCTGGATGCTCCTGTGATTACTATATTCATTGCGTTCACGTCCTTTTTTAGAATTGTCTGATTAATTAACATAATACATGTTAAATTGGCTGAAATCAAGGATTTATGCCTGTTTATATGTAAACTTGCGGTTGAAAAATATGCTACAATTTTATTAGTATTATTTAAAAAATCTATTGACATATTTTTATTTGTGCATCATGACGAAAATGATTTTCGATTGTATTTTTTTTAAAAATGGCTTGACAAATAACGACAAATATCCAAAAAGTTATCCACAAATGAAAAGGTTCATTTTATCTAACTTGTTACTTATACACTGATTTATCCACATTATCCACAAAGTTTTTACATGAATTTAATCATGATTTACATAAAGAATCTGGTTGAAAAATTTTGTATATATTCATAAATCGTAAAAAATATGATAAAAATTTAAGGTATTCACTTGACAAAAAAGTTAATTGGCATACAGCCATAACACAAGGGGATTTGAATATTAATTTAATAAAGTTTGTATAAATTGTGTGAATTCTGCTTGTATAAACTGTAAATTGTGTTATAATATTGCTATCAAGTGAGGGAACTTAAGGAGGTCAAGCCTCACATTCGTGATTATATAATAAAGGAGTTGGGCATCATGCGTTTTATTATTACAGGTAGGAATATTGATGTAACAGAGGGATTAAAGTCAGCAGTAGAGGAGAAGCTTGGAAAGCTTGACAGATTCTTTGCTGTTGAGACAGAGGTTAATGTAACCTTAAGCGTCGAGAAAGAGAGACAGAAGATTGAGGTGACCATACCTGTTAAGGGTAACATTATCAGAAGCGAGCAGGTTAGCAGCGACATGTATGTTTCAATTGATCTTGTTGAAGAGGTTATTGAGCGTCAGTTAAAGAGATATAAGAATAAGATTGTTGACAAACAGCAGAATGCATCTGAATTTGCTCCTGAGTACATTGAGAAGGAGTATGAGGACGAAGAGGAGATTAAGATTATCAGATCTAAGAGGTTTGGAATTAAGCCTATGGTTCCAGAGGAAGCATGTGTACAGATGGAGCTTCTTGGACATAATTTCTTCGTATTCCTCAATGCTGAGACTAATGAGGTTAACGTAGTATATAAGAGAAAGGGAAATACCTTTGGTCTTATTGAACCAGAACTTGATTAATATGTAAAGAGTTTATGTAGCTATGGGCTTTGCCCATAGCTATTTTTTGTAGCAAAAGCTTTGATTTGACTTGTATAACAGATTTATCATATAATTAACACATCATCGTTATTTTAGGCATTTTAGCTTCATTCAATGCATATACTAATTATTAGACTTGATTGTTAAGGCAAAGGCATTTCTTGCCAGCCGTGAAGAAACTTTACAGATAATGAGATAGGAGAATACTTTATGAAAAAAATTATAGCCACAATACTTGTTTTCGCTTGTATCATTGTCGCAGGCATATTTTTTATACGTTTTAATAAGCAGGAAACAGATGTTACAAAAACTAAGACAAAAGTAGGATTCTTACTTAATGGTAAAGTTGATGATCATAGCTGGGGAGAGTCTCATTATAATGGAATGAAGATAAGTGCAGAAGAATTGAATCTTGACGTGGTATATAAAGAGGCAGTTCCAGAGGATGAGAGATGTGTTGCAACCATAGAAGAACTGATTGAATACGGGTGCAAAATCATCATATGTGATTCTTTTGGATATGGAGAATGGGAATTAGAATGTGCAAAAAAGCATCCGGATATATATTTCTATCATGCTACAGGTGTGGAAGAATCAGATAATCTTTCTACATATTTTGGGCGGATATATCAGATGAGATATCTTAGTGGAATTGTGGCAGGAATGCAGACAGAAACTAATGAAATTGGATATGTGGCAGCCTTTCCTATTGCGGAGGTAAACAGAGGAATTAATGCATTTACACTTGGAGTCCGTCTGGTAAATCCTGATGCAAAGGTATATGTAAAGTGGAGCAATTCATGGACGGGAGAGGAAGAAAACGCTGCTGCAACTAAAGAATTACTGGAGGAGCATAATATTGATGTGCTTGCAATGCATTCAGATGCTATGTCACCTATGGAGATTGCTGATAAAAACGGAATATGGATAATTGGCTATAATGTTGACAACAGTAACAGATTTCCTGACACATATTTAACCGCACCTGTATGGAATTGGGAAAAGTTCTATGAGCCTAGAATATTGGAATGCCTTCAGGGAAAGTTTCAGGGAATTCATTATTGGGAAGGAATAGAATCGGGTGTTGTAGACCTTGCACCTTTAACCAGTAATGTTAAGCCAGGAATTGCAGAGAAGGTTGAAGAAGAGCGATTGCGCCTGATGAGTGAAACCTTTGATGTATTTTACGGACCAATAACAGATAATGAGGGAAATGTAAGAATAAAATCAGGACAGAGTATGACAGACGAGAATATGTTAAATAATTTCTTTTGGTATGTAGAGGGGGTAGTAGCAGATGAAGCTGAATAAGAAGAGGACGGCATTACTTGGAATATTTGTATTACTTGTTGCTATATTAGTTGCTGTATTACTTTTTATGGGCAGATCATCTTCAAAAAAAGAGAAGATTGGCTTTGTCATGACGGGAAGCATTGGTGAAGAAGGATGGAATGGAATGCATTATGAAGGCGTGTCGGCGGCTTGCAGGAATCTTGGCGTGGAACTGTATGTAAAGGAAAATATTATTGAATTTACCGGGGAATGTGGTCCGGCGGTAGAAGACCTTGTGAAACAGGGCTGTAAGATGATTATTCTGTCAAGTTACGGATATGCAGAGGAGGTAAAGGATGTTATAGAGAAATATCCGCAGATTTCTTTTTATACCAATTCATTTGAGTATCATGCAGACAATGTTACCTGGTATTTTTCAAGAATGTATCAGGCACGTTATCTGGCAGGAATTGTAGCTGGTATGAAGACTGAAAATAATAAGGTTGGATATGTGGCAGCCATGCCAGTAAGTGAGGTAAACCGAGGCATTAACGCATTTACGCTGGGCGTAAGGAGAGTAAATCCTAATGCAGTTGTTACAGTTGCATGGAGCAATTCCTGGGACAATGAGGAAGAAGAAAGAAAACAAGCGGATAAGCTTATTAAAGATGTTGGAGTGGATGTCATTACATATCATCAGAATCAGACATATGTGGCAGATGAGGCAGATAAATCAGGAGTCTACTCCATAGGCTACCATCAAAGTCTGATTAACGGTTCAGACAAGCATCTCACAGCGGTTGTTGGAAACTGGCAGTCAACTTATGAGGCCATTATCAAGCAGTATTTACGGGGGAATTCAGCAGATTATAAGATGTACTGGGTAGGAATGGATGAAAATGCGGTAAAGCTTGCTGATTTTTCTGATGCTGTTTCAGATGACATAAAATCAGAGGTTTCAAAAGCAATACATGAAATATTGTCTGGAAAAGATGTGTTTTCAGGTGTTATATATGATAATGAAGGAAAACTCCGTTGTAAGGAGAATCAGGCTATTCGCGATGAGGATTTGTTGAAGCAGTTTGACTGGTATGTGGAGGGCGTAGAAATTTATGAATAATAAATGGATAAATGGAAAACGCAGGATAATTGTTGTATTGATAATAGTAACGATTATTATTCTTGGTGTGGGGGTATTAATGAGTGTAAGATTGAAATCCCTCATGCGGAACTATACCGAAAAGCAGGTTGCGGAGCAGGCTAGAACACTGGCTGCACTTTCGGCAGAGCAGTTTGAACTTGAGATTTATAATCTGGAAACCATTGCTGAATGTGTTAAATCAAATCCAAAAGAGATAAGCAATTATCTGGAAATCAGCGTTGGAGATGAAGAGAATGTGACTATGGGAGTTCTTCGACTGGACGGAACAGCGTTTCTTGGGAAACCTCTTAGTTTTTCAGACTTTACGGGTATACAGCAATCTTTCCGTGGTCATTCATCAGTATGTTATAAGAAGGGGCAGGGAGTATTGTTTACTTCTCCTGTTTTTGACGAGGAAAACGTAGAATTCGTGCTGTATAAATTATATGATGAGAGCGTTTTGCTTAGTAAATTCGGCATATCCTGTTATAACGAGCAGGGCAATATAGCAATAGTGGACAAGTCAGGGCAGGTTATTATTCCATTTTATGATTCACAGATTGATACTAATGAGTTTATGAGGCTTGATGCTGTACAGAGAGCCATGTCAGTAATATCAGAGAAGATGAATATTGATACAGCTGCGGCTGTTTATTATAAGAATGATAATAAAGGACATTTTCTGTTTGAATCTGAGGTGGCACAGTTAGGACTGTATCTGACAGGCTCTGTTCCTGAGGCGGTTGTGGCAAATGAAATGAGTACAATTAATGCGCTGGTGTTATGGGTATTTGGCTTGTTGATATTGATGTTTGTAGTCGGTATGATGTATCTGCTTAGCGCCGAAGAAAAGGTAAGGGAAAGTGATGAATTAAGAGAGGCAAAGAATCAGGCAGAACAGGCAAATCATGCTAAGAGCGATTTCCTTGCAAATATGTCTCATGAGATTCGTACACCTATTAATGCAATTATGGGTATGAATGAAATGGTACTGCGTGAGAGTAAGGATGAGAGCATAAGAGAGTATGCTGCAAATATTGAAAGTGCCAGTAAGACACTTTTATCTCTTATTAATGATATCCTTGATTTTTCAAAGATTGAGGCGGGGAAAATGGAGATTGTTACTGCACCATATGACACAGCTATATTCTTTAATGATGTTGTCAATATGATAGATGTTAAGGCAAAGCAGAAGCAGCTTGATTTTCAGGTTGACATAGATTCAACATTGCCTTCTGTTCTTCATGGTGATGAAGTGCGCAACCGACAGATTATTGTAAATATATTAAATAATGCTGTGAAGTATACAAAACAGGGAATAGTGAAGCTTACTGTAGAGGGAATCAGAGAAGGTGGCGTAGTTACTCTTAAGATGCAGGTGAAGGATAGTGGAATCGGCATCAAAAAGGAAGATATGGATAAACTGTTTGGAGGATTTCAGCGATTGGATCTGGAACAAAACCGCAGTATAGAAGGAACAGGACTGGGACTTGCAATTACCCGTAATTTAGTTGAGAGCATGAAGGGACGAATAGAGGTTGAAAGCGAATATGGAAAAGGTTCTGTATTTACTGTATATTTAACACAGGAGATAATCGACGACACTCCTATGGGAGATTTTAAAGAGAAATTCGAAGCAGTTGCAAAACAGGAAAAGGGATACAAGGAAAGCTTTGTTGCACCTGATGCTAAAGTGCTTATTGTAGATGATAATGATATGAATCTTGCAGTGGCGAAAGCACTTTTGAAGAAGACGGATATTCAGATCACAACATGTATGAGCGGTATGGAATGTCTGGAATTAATACAGAAAGAGTATTTTGATGTAATTCTTCTGGACCATATGATGCCGGGGATGGATGGTATCCAGACTCTTGAAAAAATTAAACAGACTGAAAACATGTGTAAATCTGTACCTGTAATAGCATTGACTGCAAATGCAATCGTGGGGGCAAAGGAACAATACATAAAAGCCGGATTCTCAGATTATCTGTCTAAACCAATTCAGGGAGCAGAACTTGAAAAGATGCTGTTAAAATATCTTCCTGAGGATAGAGTCAGTACGTCACAAAAAGCTGACATAGACAAAGGTGGTAATGAGATAGAAGAAAATAATACACTCTCATATATCAGCAAGAAAGTAGGATTGCAGTATTGCATGGACAGTATGGATTTCTATAAAGAGATGCTTGGATTATACTGCGATGGTTATGAGGAACGTGTTGCAACGCTGAAAGAAGCACTGGAGAAAGAAGACTGGGAAATTTACACTGTTACTGTTCATGGTTTGAAATCTACTTCATTAAACATTGGTGGAGAAAAGGTATCTAAAGCTGCCAAAGAACTTGAAGAGGCAGGGAAAAAACTCAGGGCATCTGAACAGGTAGAAGATAGTAAGGAATTTATAAAAGAACATCACGACGCCGCTATGAAGCTGTACCAGGCTACAGTTGAGGAAGCAAGAATTATTCTTGAGGAATAAGGATAAACACGGGTCATGTCTTGCGTTAACATCTGTTTAGTGTTACAATTATCCAGTAATTTTAGCTTTAGTAGTAAGGAGATATATGTAATGAGTTTAGCGCAGAAGTTATTTGGCACACACAGCGAGCATGAATTGAAGCGCATTATGCCAATAGTTAATAAGGTAGAGAGTTACCATGATGCCATGGGACAACTGACAGATGAGCAGCTTAAGGGGAAAACAGCTGAATTCAAGGAGAGACTAAAGAAGGGAGAGACTTTAGATGATCTTCTTCCTGAGGCATACGCTGTTGTAAGAGAGGCTGGTAAGAGAGTGCTTGGTATGGAGCATTACCGTGTACAGATTATTGGTGGTGTAATTCTTCATCAGGGACGTATTGCAGAGATGCGTACAGGTGAAGGTAAAACTCTTGTTTCTACACTTCCTGCATACCTGAATGCTCTTACAGGTGAAGGCGTTCTTATTGTCACAGTTAATGATTATCTTGCTAAGCGTGATGCTGAGTGGATGGGACAGATTCACCAGTTCCTTGGCCTTACAGTAGGTGTTGTACTTAACAGCCTTACAGCAGAGGAGAGAAAGGCAGCATATGCCTGCGACATTACATATGTTACTAATAATGAACTTGGTTTTGATTATCTTCGTGATAACATGGCTATATATAAGGAACAGCTAGTACTTCGTAACCTTAAGTACTGTATTATCGATGAGGTGGACTCAGTGCTTATTGATGAGGCAAGAACGCCACTTATTATCTCTGGTCAGAGCGGAAAATCAACTAAGCTCTATGAGTTGTGTGATGTACTTGCAAGACAGTTACAGCGTGGTGAGTATCATGGTGAGCTTACACAGGCTATGGCTCTGATGAACGAAGAGGTTGAGGAAGATGGTGACTTTGTTGTTAATGAGAAGGACAAGGTTGTTAACCTTACTGAACAGGGTGTACACAAGGTTGAGCAGTTCTTCCATATTGATAATTACGCTGATCCTGAGAATCTGGAAATCCAGCATAATGTTATCCTTGCGTTAAGAGCACATAATCTTATGTTCAGAGACAGGGATTATGTTGTTAAGGATGATGAAATTCTTATTGTTGATGAATTTACAGGACGTATCATGCCTGGTAGAAGATATTCTGATGGTCTCCATCAGGCTATTGAGGCAAAGGAGCATGTTAAGGTTAAGAGAGAGAGTAAGACTCTTGCAACAATCACTTTCCAGAATTTCTTTAATAAGTTTGAGAAGAAGGCTGGTATGACAGGTACAGCTTTAACAGAGGAGAAGGAATTCCGTGAGATATATAACATGGATGTTGTTGAAATCCCTACTAACAAGCCTGTTGCCAGAATTGATTATAATGATGCAGTATATAAGACCAAGAAGGGTAAGTTTGCTGCGGTTGTACAGTCTGTTAAGGAATCTTATGAGAAGGGACAGCCTGTACTGGTTGGTACTATTACAATTGAGACATCAGAGCTGTTAAGTGAGATGTTAAGAAAGGAAGGAATTCCTCATAACGTACTTAATGCCAAGTTCCATGAGAAAGAAGCAGAGATTGTAGCTGAAGCTGGTAAGCATGGAGCAGTTACAATTGCAACTAACATGGCAGGTAGAGGTACTGATATTAAGCTCGATGAGGAAGCCAGAGCAGTCGGAGGCCTTAAGATAATAGGAACTGAAAGACACGAGAGCCGCCGTATTGATAACCAGCTTCGTGGACGTGCTGGACGACAGGGTGATCCGGGTGAATCAAGATTCTACATTTCTCTTGAGGATGACCTGATGAAGCTCTTTGCCCAGGAGAAGCTTATTAATGTATTTAATGCTCTTAATATTGATGAGTATGAGAGAATTGAACATAAGATGTTAAGCAATGCCATTGAGGGTGCCCAGAAGAAGATAGAGACTAATAACTATGGTATAAGAAGTCATCTGCTTCAGTATGACCAGGTAATGAATGAGCAGCGTGAGATTATCTACGCAGAGAGAAACAGAGTTCTTAATGGCGAGAGCATGAGGAATTCAGTTATTAAGATGGTAACTGATTTCGTTGAGAGCGTTGTAGACAGATGCATCAACGATGACAAGGCTTCTTCTGAGTGGGACTATAATGAGATTAATGAACTTCTTCTTCCAACAATTCCTGTTGAGCCTGTGAAATATGACGAGACAGTGAAGAATAAGAATGAACTTCTCCATTCATTAAAGGAGAAGGCTGTTAAGCTCTATGAGGAGAAAGAGGCATTATTCCCTGATCCAGAGCAGATTAGAGAGATTGAGCGTGTTGTTCTTCTTAAGGTTATTGACCGTAAGTGGATGGATCACATTGATGACATGGATCAGTTAAAGCAAGGTATTGGACTTCAGGCTTATGGTCAGAAGGATCCTGTTGTTGCATATAAGATGATGGGTTATGACATGTTTGAGGAGATGTCTATTGGTATTACAGAGGATACAGTAAGACTTCTTATGCATATCCAGATAGAGCAGAAGGTAGAACGTGAGCAGGTTGCAAAGGTTACAGGAACTAACAAGGATGATTCTGCAACCAAGACATCTGTAAAGCGTACAGAGAAGAAGATATACCCTAATGACCCATGTCCATGCGGCTCAGGTAAGAAATATAAGAACTGCTGTGGACGTAAGGCGTGATTGTGTGTTACTGGTTCTCTAAATGCATTTATGAAATCAACATTTAATTATTGATATGAGGTGGAACTTTGGTTGAATTAGATCAGTACAGATCAAAGCTGGCAGGCTTTCAGAAGCCCCTGGCACAGATAAAACAATCTCTTGATCTTGACAATAAGGAAAAGCGTATTCAGGAGCTGGAAGCCAGTATGGAAGCCCCTGGTTTCTGGGATGATCCTGACAGCTCACAGGTTACGATGAAAGAATTAAAGAATCTGAAAAGTTCATTTGAGCGTTTTCACGAGCTGGAACAGGGGATTGAGGATGCACAGACGCTTATAGAGATGGCAGAGGAAGAGAATGATACATCTCTTATTCCTGATGTGGAGAATGAAATCGAAGCTGTGGAGAAAAAGCTGGAAGATTTAAGAATTGAGACACTGTTATCTGGAGAGTATGACAGGAATAATGCTATACTTACCCTCCATGCAGGAGCTGGTGGAACGGAGAGCTGTGACTGGTGCCAGATGCTTTTCAGGATGTATACAAGATGGGCTGAGGCTAATGGGTATACTACACAGACCCTTGATTACCTTGAAGGCGAGGAGGCCGGTATTAAGTCTGTAACTATAGAGGTTTCAGGGGAGAATGCCTATGGACATCTTAAGTCGGAGCATGGTGTTCACAGACTGGTGCGTATATCTCCATTTAATGCGGCAGGAAAGAGACAGACATCCTTTGTGTCCTGTGATGTTATGCCAGATATAGATACTAATATTGATATTGAGATTAATGATGATGATTTAAGGATTGACACCTACAGATCCAGTGGTGCAGGTGGACAGCATATTAACAAGACCTCATCTGCCATTCGTATTACCCATATTCCTACAGGTATAGTGGTGCAGTGCCAGAATGAGCGTTCACAGCATCAGAATAAGGATAAAGCTATGCAGATGTTAAAGGCAAGGCTCTATCTTCTGAAGCAACAGGAGAACGACCAGAAGTCATCTGATATCCGTGGGGATGTTAAGGATATCAACTTTGGAAGCCAGATAAGAAGTTACGTTCTTCAGCCATATACTATGGTTAAGGATCACAGAACTAATAAGGATATTGGTAATGCACAGAGCGTGCTGGATGGTAATATTAATCCATTTATCAATGCATACCTGAACTGGATAAGTACAGGGAAGACAGAAGGAAACGAGTAGATAAATATTGATTTTCCGGTGTTACCGGATATTTTCAGAAGGGTGGTGTATTATGGCAGATTATATTAAGCCGGTGGTTTTTAAGGTGGGAGAGTTGCTGTATGGAGTTGACATCAATCTTGTGCAGTCGATTGAGAAGCAGGTAAAAGTGGTTCCTGTTCCTAATGCGACAGACTATATCAAGGGAATCGTCAACTTAAGAAATGAAGTTATTCCTCTCTACAGCCTGAAAAGAAAATTCAAGATGAAGGACGAAGGTTATACAGGATGTTCAATTATCGTGAATACGGGCGAGGTGAAGCTTGCTCTTGAAGTTGATGATGTAATTGAGATTGGTGATATTAAACCTGAGAATATAATGAAGATGCCTTCAATTATTAAGAATGACAACACACGCTTTATGGACAGGGTGGCACATATCGGGAAGGATTTGGCGGTTCTTATGGATGTATGCCAGATGTTAAGCGATGATGAGGTGGACAATCTTAAAAAGATGACTGAGGAGCTTCAGTAGAAGATACAGTATAGGATATTTGTTGATTATGTAGATGGAAAAAGCCATCGGAAAGGGGCGCTGCTCTTTTCCGGTGGCTTTTTGCAGCAAAAGAGCAAAAACTACAAAATATTTTTATGTTGCATTATTGTGCTGTATGTGCTAATATTCCCTCTATGAGAAACAATTGTACGCTACAGACGAACACTGAAATACATATGTCCGGCTGGAACGAACAAAGAAAGGGGCAAAAGCATATGGCTGAAGAAAGCAAGTATTATGTTGTAAGGCAGAAAGCTTTGCCGGAGGTGCTTCTTAAGGTTGCCCAGGTTAACAGGCTTATTGAGACTAAGGGCGTATCTGTAGCAGATGCCACTGAGCAGCTCGGCATAAGCAGAAGTTCTTATTATAAATATAAGGACGATATATTTCCTTTCAGAGATAATGTTAAGGGAAAAACCATAACCTTCGTATTATCAATGGATGATGAGCCTGGGCTTTTGTCAGCAGTGCTTAGTAAGATTGCCACATTTAAAGCAAATATTCTTACAATACATCAGACAATTCCTGTCAATGGAATTGCATCTCTTACATTAAGCGTGGATATTCTTCCTACAACAGGAGATTCGGCTATTATGCTGGAAGAGATTGAAGCACTTGACGGAGTGAGATATTTAAAAATATTAAGCAGAGAGTAAATATAGAAAGGAACATTTGAAATGGCGAAGATTGCAGTGTTAGGTTATGGAACGGTAGGCTCAGGAGTTGTAGAGGTTTTATCTACAAATAGTTCATCTATTGCTACCAGGGCAGGACAGCCGATTGAGGTTAAAAGCGTGCTGGATATCAGGGATTTTCCGGGAGACCCTATTCAGGAAAAAATAGTTCACGATATTGATGATATTGTAAATGACCCGGAAATTGATGTTGTAGTGGAAGTAATGGGTGGAGTTGAGCCGGCCTTTACATTTGTTAAGAAAGCCCTTGATGCAGGAAAGAGCGTATGTACATCAAACAAGGCTCTGGTTGCTGCTCATGGTCCTGAACTTCTTGAAATGGCTAAGGAGAGAAAGCTTAACTTCATGTTTGAGGCTTCTGTAGGCGGTGGTATTCCTATTATACGACCACTTAACCAGTCTCTTACTGCTGATGAGATTACTAAAATCACAGGTATTCTTAATGGAACAACTAACTATATATTAACTAAGATGAGCAAGGAGGGAAGCTCTTACGAGGAAACTCTTAAGGAAGCCCAGGAACTGGGATATGCTGAGAGAAATCCTGAGGCAGATGTGGAAGGATATGACGCATGCCGCAAGATTGCGATTCTTACATCTCTGGCATATGGTTCAACAGTAAATTTTGAGGAAGTAACCACAGAGGGTATTTCCAAGATATCAACAGCAGATTTTAAATATGCTGAGAAGCTGGGATGTGTTGTAAAGCTTCTTGCCACAAGTTACAGAAGGGATGAAAAAGTGTATGTCATAACAGCACCATTTATGATTGACAGCACACATCCTTTGTATAATGTTAATGACGTCCTTAATGGAATCTATGTCAATGGAAATGTACTTGGCAACGTAATGTTCTTTGGAGCCGGAGCAGGAAAGCTTCCAACTGCCAGCGCTGTTGTAGCTGACGTTGTGGACTGCGTTAAGCATAAAGGAACTAATGTCATGACTGTCTGGGCAAAGACAAAGCTTGAACTTGGCAAGACGGATGACGAGGTAAGAGAATTCTTCGTAAGAATTAATGGTGACGCTTCTAAAGATGCTGATGCTGTAAAGGCTGCTTTCGGTGATGTTTCAGTAATTACTGTGGATGGAATTGAAGGAGAGTTCGGTTTTGTCACTGGTGAGATGACAGAAAAAGCATTTAACGAGGCAGCAAAGAAGTTTTCTGTAATTAACAGAATCAGAATTGATAAGACAATTCTTAAGTAATAAGTTTAAATCAGCCAATCGGGTGATAAATATATAAGAGAAAGGATATTATCATGGTAAAAGTAGTTAAATTTGGTGGAAGTTCACTGGCAAGTGCAGATCAGTTCAAGAAGGTAGGCAATATAATCCGTTCTGATGAAAGCAGAAGATTTGTAGTGCCTTCTGCTCCAGGAAAGAGATTCAAGGAGGATACGAAGGTTACTGATATGCTGTACAAGTGCTACGCTGAGGCTGAAGCAGGCAAAGCATTTGACAAGCAGTTAAAAGCTATTGAGGACAGATATAATGAGATTATTAAGGGACTTGGACTCAAGCTTTCTTTAAAGGAGAATTTTGAGACAATCAGAAAGAACTTTGAGGCAAAGGCTGGAGAGGATTATGCTGCATCAAGAGGTGAGTATCTTAACGGTATAGTTATGGCTAACTATCTAGGATATGAGTTTGTAGATGCTGCAACTGTTGTGTGTTTTGATAAGAATGGCGAATTTGATGCAGAAAAGACTAACAAGACTATGGCTGCCAGATTAAAAGGAGTTGAAAAGGCCGTAATTCCTGGATTCTATGGAGCAATGCCTAATGGAACTGTAAAGACATTCTCAAGAGGTGGTTCTGATGTAACAGGTTCAATAGTTGCCAGAGCAATTAAGGCTGACATATATGAAAACTGGACAGATGTTTCAGGCTTTATGGTAGCTGACCCACGAATTGTAGAGAATCCAAAGTCTATTGACATAATTACATACAGAGAGTTAAGGGAGCTTTCTTACATGGGCGCTTCTGTACTCCATGAGTCAGCCATTTTCCCTGTAAGAAAAGAGGGTATTCCAATTAATATCCGTAATACAAATGCACCAGAAGACAAGGGTACAATGATTGTTGAAACAACATGTAACAGACCTGACTGCATTATTACAGGTGTTGCAGGAAAGAAGGGATTCGTATCAATTAGTATTGATAAGGATATGATGAATTCAGAGATTGGATTTGGACGTAAGGTACTTCAGGTATTTGAGGACAATGGTATCTCATTTGAGCATATGCCTTCAGGAATTGATACTATGACTGTATTTGTCCATCAGGATGAATTCGTAGAGAAGGAGCAGAAGGTTTTGGCTGAGCTTCACAGAGCAGTTAGTCCTGACAGCATTGATCTGGAGTCAGATCTTGCCCTTATTGCTGTAGTTGGTCGTGGTATGAAGAATAATTCTGGTATTGCCGCAAATATTTTCTCTGCCCTTGCAAAGGCTAAGATTAACATTAAGATGATTGACCAGGGGTCATCAGAGCTTAATATTATCATAGGTGTAAGAAACAGATACTTTGAGGATGCAATTAAGACAATCTATGGAGTATTTATACCAGAGAGCAAGTAGATTGTATTATTTCAACAACTGCCAATTCTATGGCGGCTTAGGCTGTACTCTTATATATAAAAAAGTCACTACGAAGAGAATCTAAGCGTTGCGACATATATGAATTACACTCGCTTATTTCACCAATGGTTCAAAACTCAGCCCTACGGGCTTCAAACAGTTGCCCCATTGGTGGCGAAGTGTAATCCATACATGCCGCAGCGCTAAGATTTCTTCTAATGTGACTTTTTTATATATAAGAGTACAGCC
>CALZFR010000017.1 GCA_945648485.1 uncultured Eubacterium sp.
CTGACACGGGTTAAATTACTTTCCGTAGTGTGTTTGGTTGTATTCACTTACTCTCTTCTGGATTCTATCAACCGGGTTAAGAAGACTGCTGATAGAAGAGTCATGGTTAAGTGTATCAATAAGAAGAGCCATGTATTTGCTCATATCAACATTAATGTACCAAGGCTTAGACAGAAGCTCCTCTGGCTGGTAAATAAGGTTGGTTGTAAGAATCTTATCAATAACGCCATTCTCATAGGCTTCATCAAACTTCTTAAATCCGTTGGTAAAGAGACCGAAGGTAGTGGCACAGAATACTCTGCTGGCACCACGTTTCTTAAGCTCTGAAGCAACATCAATCATGCTTTCGCCTGAAGAAATCATATCATCAATAATGATAACATCCTTGCCTTCTACATTTGAACCAAGGAATTCGTGGGCAACAATTGGATTGCGTCCGTTTATTATCTTAGTGTAATCACGTCTCTTATAGAACATACCCATATCAAGACCAAGTACGTTGGCAAAGTATACAGCACGTCCCATACCACCTTCATCAGGGCTGATTACCATCATGTGCTGGCTGTCGATGTGAAGGTCATCTACACCGAGAAGAAGATATTTGATGAACTGGTAGGTACATGATACAGACTCAAATCCCTTAAGAGGAATTGCATTATGAACTCGTGGGTCATGGGCATCAAATGTGATAATGTTCTCAACACCCATATCAGTCAGCTCCTGAAGCATTAATGCACAGTCCAGGGATTCTCTTCCTGAACGCTTGTGCTGTCTGCTTTCATAGAGGAATGGCATGATTACGTTGATTCTTCTTGCCTTTCCACCGGCAGCAGAGATTACACGCTTAAGGTCAGCATAATGGTCATCTGGAGACATGCGGTTCTTAAATCCACAGAGAGAGTACTCAATGCTGTAGTTGCACACATCTACCATGATATATAAATCACAGCCACGGACAGAGTCATTTAACACACCCTTGCCTTCTCCTGAACCGAATCTAGGAGTTTTGGCATCAAGAATATAGCTGTCTCTCTTGTATCCTGCAAATGACAGGGCAGAAGCATTATCGTGTTCTCTCTGCTCTCTCCATTCTACAAGGTATTTATCAACCTTTTCGCCCATCTTGGCGCAGCTTGATAATGGAATAATTCCCAGTGTACCATAAGGAATTGTTGCGGTATGTCTTTCATCGCGTGGCATAATATAGTCCTCCATAAATGTAATATAAAGTAGATTAAGTGGTGGCGGGGATATAAACCAGTATATGGCTTGGTATGTAAGTTATACTTAAGCAGGAAATATACTGATAGATAATAGCGCCGGTCCACTGTGATAAAATATAATAAAACCCTGTAGAAGTCAATAACTTTAAGGGTTTAATTACCAAATTTTTCTGGCTGAATTATTAATCTGTGGAAAGTTTTATTAAACTAATAAATACAGCTCTGCTTATAATCATTATCTGGTGGCCTTAAGAATGCGGATGTCATCACCAAAAAGCCGTATACATTTGTAGGCACTTGTGATTCTTGAAAATACTCTGTCGGAGTACGTATCCTGTAGTTCTTTAAGAGAAAGGTTAGTGGATATTATAACACTCTTTTTTCTTAGCAGCCTTTCATTAATAATGTAGAAAAGCTTGGAAGCTGTATAGGAATTGCCCATCTCAGTGCCAAGGTCATCAATTATAAGAAGATCACACTCTGTAAGGTATTCTGTGTCAAATTCATCAGAAGTATCAGATTTTCCATAATCTTTGTTAAAATCTTTCTGTGAAAGCTTATCGAAAAGTTCAACAGCTGTAAGATATATGACACTATGTGTTGAATTAAGTAGTTCCCTGGCAATACAGTTAGTAAGAAATGTTTTTCCTGCTCCTGTAGTGCCATATAACAAGATGTTAGAAAATTCCTCATCGAACTTTACAGTGAATTCTTTAGCCATGGCTACAGCCTGTTTTGCATTCTGCAAAGGTGTAAGTCCGTTGGCAGAATTAGGCGAATCATCAGCATACCATTCATATGAAAATGTATCAAAGTTCTCGCTTTCAGTAATATTCTTTAAGTTAGAATCCTGATATACAAGATCAATGGCTTTCTTCTTAAAACAGCTGCAACGCTCCTGACCAATGTATCCTGAATCCTTACAGAGAGGGCAGGTGTACACAGGCGAAAGATAATCAGCAGGTTTACCGATTCTTGTAAGACACTGGGTTTTCCTGTTGTTTAATTCAGAAAGCTTACTCTGTAAATCACCAGATTTATTAAGTGGGCTGTCATTACCATGACTGGCATCCTGAAGAGAGGAAGCTGTGTTGGAGCCAAGAATTCTTTCCCTGGCTGCATCCATGGAAATATTGATAATTTCCTGCTCAATTTCAGAGTACTCAGGGGCAAGACGATATACTTCTTCATAGCGCTCATTAAGGATATGCTGGTTGGCAGTGCGTATGTTATCGTATTCCCTCATAAGTATGTCATATTGTTTGTTGGTAAGAGCCATATTAATCCTCATTTCTTAAGCGTTATATTACATGATGTTATGTGTTATGATGTTATGCGTTATGTGTTATGTGTTATGTTTCGTGTTATGTTTCATGTTATGTGTCTTGCTTTTTATTATTATATATTAACCGTTCTTGCTGAGAAGGGCTTTTTCCAGACTATCCATATCATAGTTATGCTGCTGGAAGTTGTTAAATCTGTTAGTAGCAACAGAGCTATTGTTTTTCTGGCTTGTTTTGCTGTCCTTAAGGCTGCGCTTCTCCTGCTGGCTTTGTTCAAATTCGGCATCTAACGCTTTAATGTCGTCAGGAGTTTTCACATCAGCCTTTTTCCATCTGGTAAGAATGGAGTCGGCATATTCAAAGCTTGGCTGGTGCGTTGCCTTAATTGTTCTGTTGCATGCCTCAAGGATAATGTCTGTACTTAAGTGGTATTCATCAGACCATTTGTTGATATAATCAAGCTCAATCTTTCCTGGTGCCCTGTTAGTAATACCAAATGCTTCAAGAACGGAATATGTAGCTTCATTATAATTCATGCTGTAGGCTTTGGCTTCTTTAACTGTAGTGATTCCGTTCTCTGCCCAGTTTAACGCTACTTTCTCTATGTATCTGAAACTTGTATGTCCGTTGGTTGCACAGTATTCGATAAGATATTCAATAAGGTCAGCACTAAAATGAAGCGTATCATAGAAATATGCAAGAGTAGATATATCTGTTGTGCTTAGTTTGCCGCCTAAAACTGTGCGGATACAGTACAGCATCATGGAGAAATCTTCTGAGGAATTCTCCAGGGCAGTAATCTGACGTGGAGTATAAGCTGTTCCTGCATCAACATGGATTGGTGTAAATCTTTTGTTGGCAGCAGCGGCAAAATCTACAGTATTACTGCGTCCAGACAGACTGACACTCTTGGATAAGCGGCTGGTGTCAATGTCTGTATGGCTTTCAGAAGGCGAAAAAAGGCTGTCATCAAAGCCTGACTGTTCCCCTGAATGTGGGAGTTGGTCGTCATAATCTGCAAGGTCAGACATATCCCGGAATGTAATATCTGTTATCTCCTTGCCGGAAGGGTCAAAGGAGAGCTGGATAACATTCTGCTTGTCCCAGTATCTAAGCGCTCTGCATACATCTGCTTCTGTCTGGTTGAAGAAATCAGCCAGGGCAGACACGGATATAGTGGTCTGCTGGTCTGTGACACAGCGCAGAAGATACAGATATATCTTCACAAATTCTCCGTTGGCAGAAGCCATATATTTATCAATAAAAATATTGGATACGATTGTATTCTGGCAGTCGTATTCCGTGTGCAAAGTAAGCCTGTTCATAAAAACCCCTCATTTCGTGTAATACATGCTAAGATGATGTAATTATATCACAGGGCAAAAAAAGTTCAACTGCACCCCAGATAGGACAAGGGGTTTGGGGATTTTGTGGAAAATGTGGATAACATTTTTGGCATAATAAAAAGCCTTATAATTATGGCATTTATGAAAATAAAGTTATCTACAAAAAATCCACATAAAAATTCTTACAGTTTAAGAATTCTATGTGGATAATGTTGATAAGTCTTAAAAAATGTCATGGGATAGATTAAAGAATTTAAAGTCAGCCTTTGACAAGGGCTTCGCCAATCTTATATACGTCACCGGCACCCATAGTTATCAACAAATCACCGTTGACACAATTTTTTTGTAAAAATTTTTCAATCTCATTGAATGAAGGAAAATAATAACATTCCTTTCCTAACTGCATAATCTCTTTTGCCAGGTCTTTAGAACTTATGCCAAGGGTGTCTTTCTCCCTGGCGGCATATATATCTGCAAGAACAACAATATCAGCTTTGCACAGTGCCTGGGCAAACTCCTTCATCAGTGCTTTGGTTCTTGAATAAGTGTGAGGCTGGAATACACACCACACACGGTTGTGCTCAAAATGTCTTGTGGATTCAAGAGTAGCAGATATCTCATCAGGATGGTGGGCATAGTCATCAACTACGGTTATTCCCTTAAATGAGCCTTTCTTCTGGAAACGTCTGTCTGTTCCTGTAAACTTGTTAAGTCCTGCAATAATGGTATCTGTGGAAATACCAAGTTTTCTTGCAACAGCTATGGCGGCAAGGGAATTATACACGTTATGGATTCCAGGAACAGAAAGATTTACAACGGCTCCATTGCTCTCTGAATCTGTAAATGATGAATTAAATGAAGCTTCATTATTAACAACCAGTTTGTATGAACAGCAGCCTGAATCATCAAATGTTATATCAGCGGGACTGTACATGCTGGTTTCACTACTGCTTCCCACGGTGATAGCTTCGCAGCTGCTTTCGCTGAAGAAATATGTGTAATCATCAATATCGGTGTTGATAATCAGTGTTCCATCCTCTGGAAGTCTCTCTGTAAACAGTTTGAAAGAATTACGGATATCGTCAATATCCTTAAAGAAGTCCAGATGGTCAGCCTTCACGTTAAGTATTACATCCATGGTAGGATTGAAGGAAAGAAAGCTGTTGGTGTATTCACATGCTTCTGTGACAAATATATCTGATTTGCCTACACGGACATTGCCTCCGATACTGTGAAGAATTCCGCCGACTGATATGGTAGGATCACACTCTCCCTCAAGAAGAATCTGGGTAATCATTGAGGTTGTTGTTGTCTTGCCATGGGTTCCGGCAACATTAACAGCAACTCTGTAGTTATTCATAAGCTGTCCAAGGAGCTGGGCTCTTGTAAGGAGAGGAATATTCCTCTTCTTTGCCTCTGCAAGCTCAGGATTGCTCTCAGAGATGGCAGCTGTGTATACAACAACATCTATATCATCTGTGATATTATCTGCTGTCTGTGAATATGCAATAACAGCTCCTTCACTTGTAAGTTCATATGTAAGAGATGATGGGTTATTATCTGAACCAGTAACTGTAAATTTTCTCCCCAGAAGAATATGGGCAAGACCGCTCATGCTTATGCCGCCTATTCCTATAAAATGTACATGGACTGGATTGTTAAAATCAATGTTATACATTTATATATACCTGTCTTTCTGATTTGACTTACTTTTTTCTATTATAAACAACTATGTGGAAAATTCAAATATATTTAATAATTATATTCACTAAAAAATATAAAAAGCACCATATATTGTTTGATATAGTTTGATAATTAATAGATTTGGTATTAATTGTGTCAAAATTGACCGGTATACAGGATGAATTGTTGTAAAAAAGACAAAAAAATCTTAAAAAAATTAAAAATTCTTTTTACTTAATTAAGTGAATATGTTATAATTAGGACAGTAAAGTTGTCAGGTAAAATTAACATCAGAGGTGATAGCATGATTAAAAAAGAAATGATTGCCATGTTATTGGCAGGTGGGCAGGGCAGCAGATTAGGCGTTCTTACTTCTAAGGTTGCCAAGCCGGCGGTAGCATTCGGTGGCAAATACCGTATTATCGATTTTCCACTGAGTAACTGTATCAATTCAGGTATTGATACTGTGGGTGTACTTACACAGTACCAGCCATTAAGACTTAACTCCCACATCGGAATTGGTATTCCATGGGATCTCGACCGTAATGTTGGTGGAGTTACAGTTCTTCCACCATATGAGAAGAGTACAAGCAGTGAGTGGTACACAGGAACAGCTAATGCCATCTATCAGAATCTTGAGTATATGGAACAGTACAATCCGGAATATGTCCTTATTCTTTCCGGTGACCATATATATAAGATGGATTACAAGATAATGCTGGATTACCACAAAGCTAACAATGCGGATATTACTATAGCCGCTATGCCTGTTCCTATTGAGGAGGCAAGCAGATTTGGTATTGTTGTTACAGACAGTGACAACAGAATTACAGAATTTGAGGAGAAACCAGCTAATCCTAAGAGCAACCTTGCTTCTATGGGTATTTACATATTCAGTTGGAAAGTGCTTAAGGATGCGTTAATTAAGCTTAAGGACCAGAACGGATGTGACTTTGGTAAGCATGTTATTCCGTACTGCTTTGAGAATAACAAGAGAATTTTCGCATACGAATATAATGGATACTGGAAGGATGTTGGTACATTAAGTTCATACTGGGAAGCTAATATGGAATTGGTTGATATTATTCCTGTATTTAACCTGTATGAAGAGTTCTGGAAGATATATACTAAGACAGATGCCATACCTCCACAGTATGTTTCATCTGAAGGGTTCATTGAAAAGAGTATTATTGGCGATGGTGCAGAGATATACGGAAAGATATTTAATTCAGTAATTGGTTCAGGTGTTGTAATTGAAGAGGGGGCTGAGGTCAGGGATTCGATTATTATGCAGGATACCGTTATTGGTAAGAATTCAAAAGTGTACAAGTCTATTATTGCTGAAGAAGTTACTATCGGAGACAATGTTGAATTGGGAATTGGAGAGGAAGCAGAGAATGTTCTTAATCCTAAGATTTACAATTCAGGGCTTGTTACTATTGGTGAGTGTTCTGTTATTCCGGACAATGTTAAGATTGGAAAGAATACAGCAATTTCCGGCGTGACTACACTGGAGGATTATAAGGATGGCGCCCTTGCTAGCGGCGGCGTAATAATTAAGGCAGGTGACAACGAATGAAAGCAATAGGAATTATTTTAGCCGGCGGAAACAATAAGTTAATGAAGGAACTGACTAACACTCGTGCCACTGCAGCGATGCCGGTAGCAGGAAGCTACAGAAGTATAGATTTTACTCTTAGCAACATGGCAAATTCGAGAATCCAGAAAGTTGCTGTTATTACCCAGTATAACGCCAGATCTCTTAATGAGCATTTGAGTTCTTCAAAGTGGTGGGATTTTGGACGTAAGCAGGGAGGATTATTTGTATTCACACCAACTATAACAGCAGACAGCAGTTACTGGTACAGAGGTACAGCAGATTCAATTTACCAGAATATACAGTTCCTTAAGAAGAGCCATGAACCATACGTTGTTATTGCTTCCGGAGATGCCGTGTATAAGCTTGATTACGACAAGGTGCTTCAGTATCATATTGAGAAGAAGGCTGATATTACCATGGTTGTAAAGAAGCTGGAAGACCGCTCAGATATTAACAGATTTGGTGTTGTTTCAATGACAGAAGAGGGTAGAATTACTGAGATTGAGGAGAAGCCTCTTGAAACTAATCTGTCAACAGTTAACACCGGTATATATGTTATCAGAAGAAGACTTCTTATTGAACTTATTGAGAAGGCAGCTGAGGAAGACCGTCATGATTTTGTCAGCGACATTCTTATCAGATATAAGAATGTTAAGAGAATATTTGGGTATAAGCTTGAATCATACTGGAGCAATATATCAACAGTTGATTCATATTATAAGACTAACATGGATTTCCTCAACAGAGATGTAAGAAAGTATTTCTTTAAAGATTATCCTGAGGTATATACAAAGGTGGATGACCTTCCTCCTGCTAAGTATAATCGTGGGGCTAATGTAAGAAACAGTCTGATATCCAGTGGATGTATTGTCAATGGAACTGTTGAGAATTCAGTTATGTTCAAGAAGATATATATAGGTAATAATACTGTGATAAAGAACTGTATCATACTTAATAATGCTTATATTGGGGATAATTCCTATATTGAGAACTGCATCATAGAGGAAGGAAGCACGATTAAGGCTAACAGCAGGTTTGTGGGTGAAGGAAGTCCTAAGATTTTAATGGAGGACGATCCAGTTTATTACTAATTATACAATTGCAACAGCAATTAGAAGGGGTGCGTATGAATATTACAGACGTTAGGGTTAGAAAGATTACAAAGGAAGGCAAGATGAAGGCTGTTGTTTCAGTTACTCTTGATAATGAATTTGTTATTCATGATATCAAGGTAATTGAGGGCGACAAGGGAATGTTCATTGCTATGCCAAGCAGAAGGTCAGCAGATGGGGAGTTCCGCGATATTGCCCATCCTATCAATACGGCAACGAGAGATCATCTTCAGGCGGTAGTTCTTGAGGCTTATGAGAAGGCAGAGGATGAGCCAGAGGAGTAATTTTTAAAATGCTGCATTGAAATATAACCATAATATGAAGTATTATTAAGAGGAGTTTGGCAACAGGCTCCTCTTTTTGTAGCAAAAGCTATATAAAGTAATATGGAGCGGATGGGAGAAAAAATATGTATATAATAGCAGGACTGGGAAATCCCGGAAAAGAATATGAAGAAACAAGGCATAATGCCGGATTTAAGGTTATAGACAGATTATCAGATAAGTATAATATTGATGTGACTGAAGGAAAGTTTAAGGGACTTATTGGTAAAGGGGTTATTGATGGCAACAAGGTCATTCTTGTGAAACCCCTTACTTATATGAATAATTCAGGGGAGTGCATAAGGGCTGTTATGGATTATTATAAAGCTGGAACAGAGGACCTGATTGTTATATACGATGATATCAGTCTTGCACCCGGGAAGCTGAGACTGCGTCCTAGAGGAAGTGCAGGAGGACATAATGGTATTAAGAGTATTATTGCCCATCTGGGAACAGAGCAGTTTAACAGAATTAAATTCGGTGTAGGGGATAAACCTAAAGGCTGGGATCTTGTGGACTGGGTATTAGGCAGGTTTAATGCAGAAGATAAGGAAATTCTTGAACAGGGCAGAGACAAGGCCTGTGAGGCTGTTGTATGTATTATGAATGAGGGAATTGAATCCGGTATGAACAAGTATAACGGATAGAAAGTGAGAATATTTTGAAGGCATTATATTCACCTGTTATGGATATGGCAGGTATGGAACAGATTAAGAGAGATTTTGAAAAGCCTGGGAATGTGGTAATGGCAAGTGGGTGCGTTGACACCCAGAAAGTCCACTTTGCCCAGGCTGTAGGGTGTGACTACAGATTTAGGGTGATAATTACCTATGATGAGGCAAGGATGGCTGAGATGCAGGAGGATTCCAGATTTTTTGATGAGTCAGCCATTGCTTATCCAGCCAAGGATTTCATATTCTATAATGCAGATGTTCACGGCAGCCAGATTGTTGGCGAGAGATTAAGGTGTATTAAGAAAATAATTGATGCTGACCAGCTGACGGTAGTTACAACTATTGACGGCTGTGTTGACATGCTTGTAGGAATTGACAGATACATTAACGCCCAATTTGAACTTAGGAAAGGCGACATAGTTGACGTAGAGGACATAAGCAGCAGACTTGTAAATTATGGCTATGAGAGGATGCCTATGGTAGAACATCAGGGTCAGTTTGC
Organism: uncultured Eubacterium sp.; assembly: GCA_945648485.1. GTDB lineage: Bacteria > Bacillota > Clostridia > Lachnospirales > Lachnospiraceae > Lachnospira. Next base: position 9,747 of record CALZFR010000017.1, read on the forward strand.
TGTAAGAGGCGGAATAATAGATATATTTTCACATGTGGATGAATCACCGGTGCGTATTGAATTGTGGGATGATGAAATAGACTCAATACGCTTTTTTGACGTGGAAAGCCAGCGCTCTGTGGAAAAATGTGACAGCTACACCGTATTTCCTGCAACAGAATCCATATTTACAGAAGAAGAGATTGAAAATGGATTGGAAAGGCTTAAGAAAGAGACAGAAAGCCAGCTTGACAAGTTCGGATTCAATGACAAAAGGAAGACCAAGGAGCAGATTGAGGGGGCTAACCATATAAGAAAGCTGTATGGTGACCTGGAAAGGCTTAAAGATTACGGAAGATTCATTAATTCATTTGTGGACAAATGTGTAGGATTGGTTGATTATTTTCCTCTGGATGAGACTTTATATGTTATTGATGAGCCGGGAAGAATAATGGAGAGGATGAACCTTATATCCTATGAATACCAGGAGAGCATGAAAAACAGACTGGCAGCAGGCTATGCACTGCCAAGCCAGGCTGGACTTATGCGCACTATCCAGGAGGTATATTCAAGGATTGCCAGGGGGAGAGTCCTTCTGTTATCTACACTTGAATATAAGCCGGTGCATTTCAATGTGAAGGATTATATAAACATAGGTGCCAGAGGCATAAGCACATACAATAACAGCTTTAATTATCTGGCGGATGACCTCAAAAAATACAAGAGAAACAAATACAGTGCAGTGCTTGTGTGTAATTCAAGAACCCGTGCATCAAGAATTGTTTCAGATTTGACAGAGGAAGGGGTATCAGCTTATTACAGCGAGAATCTTAATGAACCTGTCAAGCCGGGAACATGTCTTGTGACCTATGGCAATATCCACAGGGGATTTGAGTATCCGCTGGTTCAGTTTATCCTTATTACTGAAAATGATATATTTACCAGAAGAAACAAAAGAAAGCAGAAGAAGCAGTTTGACGGGAAGGGCATAGCAAGCTTTAATGACCTGAATATAGGAGACTATGTAGTTCACGAAACTCATGGACTGGGAATATATAAGGGTATTGAGAAGATTAAGGTTGATGGAATTGAGAAGGATTATGTAAAAATCCAGTATGAAGACAACAGTAACCTGTATGTTCTTGCAACCCAGCTGGACAGACTTCAGAAGTATGCCGGAGCAGACACAGAGAAGAAGCCGAAGCTCAACAAGCTGGGCGGACAGGAGTGGAACAAAACAAAAGCCAAGGTTCATGGTGCTGTTGAAGAAGTGGCAAAGGACCTGGTGGAGTTGTATGCGGCAAGGCAAAGAGAGACTGGATACCAGTATGGGGCGGACACTGTATGGCAGAAGGAATTTGAGGAAATGTTTCCATATGAGGAGACAGAAGACCAGCTTAATGCAATACAGGATACGAAAAGGGACATGGAAAGTCCTAAGATTATGGACAGACTTATATGCGGTGATGTAGGCTATGGAAAGACTGAGGTGGCAATTCGTGCAGCATTTAAGGCTGTGCAGGAGGGAAAGCAGGTCGCATATCTGGTTCCTACAACAATTCTTGCACAACAGCATTTTAATACATTTGAGCAGAGAATGAAGGGATTTCCAATTAAGGTTGCCCAGCTGTCGAGTTTCAGAACCAGCAAGGAGATTAAGGAGACTCTGTCTGACCTTAAGAAGGGATTTGTTGACATAGTTATCGGAACCCACAGACTGTTGTCTAAGGATGTGGTATTCAAGGATCTGGGACTTCTTATTATTGACGAGGAGCAGAGATTCGGAGTGACTCACAAGGAAAAGATTAAGAAGTTAAGAAATAATATTGATGTTCTGACTCTTAGTGCAACGCCTATTCCAAGAACTCTTCATATGAGCCTTGTGGGAATCAGGGATATGAGTGTATTAGAGGAGCCGCCTGTGGACAGAGTACCAATACAGACATTTGTGACAGAACACAATGATGAGATGATTCGTGAGGCTATAAACAGGGAACTGGCAAGAGGCGGACAGGTCTATTATGTATACAACAGGGTCAGAAGTATTGACGAGGCTGCCGCCCATATTCAGGAGCTTGTTCCTGATGCTAATGTTGCTTTCGCCCACGGACAGATGGATAAGAGGATGCTGGAGAATATCATGGTTGATTTTGTCAATGGTGATATTGACGTGCTTATATCAACTACTATTATTGAGACAGGCATGGATATATCTAATGTTAATACCATGATTATTGAAGATGCTGATAAATTCGGACTGTCACAGCTGTACCAGTTAAGGGGGCGTGTTGGAAGAAGCAACAGGACAGCCTATGCATTCTTACTGTACAGAAGAGACAGGATGCTTACTGAGGTGGCTGAAAAGAGGCTTAGCGCTATCCGGGAATTCTCTGATTTCGGTTCCGGGTTTAAGATTGCCATGAAGGATCTGGAAATCCGTGGAGCCGGAAATGTGCTGGGGAAGAGCCAGCATGGACATATGGCAGCTGTAGGATATGATCTGTACTGTAAAATGCTTAATGAGGCTGTCAATAACCTTAAGGGCATTAAAAATGATTATAGTTTTGAGACTAATGTTGACCTGGCAGTGGATGCATATATTCCGTCTTCTTATATAAGAAGTGAATATCAGAAGCTGGATATATATAAGAGGATTGCTGCTATTGAAACTGAGGAAGAGCTTAGTGATATGAGGGATGAGCTTAGGGACCGGTATGGAACTTTAAGCCAGTCAGCAGAGAATCTGCTGGAGATTGCCCTGATTAAATCCATGGCTCACAAGCTGGGGATTATGGAAATCAAGGGAGGACTGGATGATTCATCAAGCCCTGCAGTTTACAGAACCGTGATGACCATGTCCCCTAAGGCAGATATTAATCCTGATGCCATACCTGACTTCTTAGACAGCTTTGGCGGGGCTATTGTTATGAAGACCAGTCCTTCCCCTGCATTTATATGGAGAGTTGTTAAGAAAAAGTACGCAAACAGCTTTGAATATCTTAATGGACTTAAGGATGTAATTAATTTGATGAATTTTTCTTTGACAAATTAATTATTTATGTTATAATGTACTACAATTTAATGCGTTAAAGCGTCAAATCAAAAAAGTGATAATAGGAGTGCGTTATGATGGAACAAAAGGGAGAACTGATATCTTTCAGACCGGATATCAAGGTAGTTGACTGTACAATAAGAGATGGAGGTCTGGTTAATAATTTTGGTTTTACAGATGAATTCGTAAAAAAACTGTACGAGACTAATGTGGCAGCAGGCGTTGATTATATGGAGTTTGGTTACAAGGCTTCTAAAGCCCAGTTTGATGTTAATTCCTTCGGAAAATGGAAGTTCTGTGATGAGGAGGACATCAGGGCCATTGTTGGTGAGAACAATACTGATCTGAAGATAGCTGTTATGGCTGATGTGGGAAGAACTGATTTCCGTAAGGATATCATTCCAAAGAAGGACAGTGTAATTGACATGATAAGAATTGCTACTTATGTAAGTACAATTCCAGCAGCTGTTGAAATGATAAATTACTGCCACGATATGGGCTATGAGACAACAATAAATATTATGGCAGTATCTACTGCCAAGGAGGAGGATCTTAAGCTGGCTCTTGATATTCTCGCCAAGACCCCTGTTGATGTTATTTATCTGGTAGACAGCTATGGTTCACTGTATCCTGAGGAGATAAGACGTATGTCAGAGGCTTACCTTAAGATTGCAGAGGCAGCAGGCAAGAAGGCTGGAATCCATGCACACAACAACCAGATGCTGGCATTTGCCAACACTATCGAGGCATGTACATTTGGTGTAAGCTTCCTTGATGCCACTATGTCAGGTATGGGAAGAGGTGCTGGTAACTGCTTCATGGAGCTGCTGCTTGGTTTCCTTCGTAATCCTAAGTATAATATCAGACCGGTGTTCAAATTTATTGAGACACATATGAATAAGCTTAAGGAAGAAGGCAATGTATGGGGCTGCGATGTACAGTACATGATTACCGGACAGAGAAACCAGCATCCAAGAACAGCCATTGCATTTACAGCAGAAAAGAGAACGGATTACCTTAACTTCTTCCAGACAATTATTGAGGATTAAACAATACTTAATATTTGAAACTTAAGATTTGAAATCCATATTGTGTTGACTTCTAATTTTGATAGAGTTAAAATTATACCAAATTTCAACCAGTATGGGTAGGAAAGGAAGTAATAGACATGGAAAAGAAGAATATTGATTGGGGCAATCTCAGCTTTGGTTATATGGAAACCGACAAGAGATTTGTTGCTAATTACAAGAATGGAGCATGGGACGAGGGAGCATTAATTGATGATTCTAAGGTTGTAATCAGCGAGTGTGCCGGTGTGCTTCAGTATGCACAGACATGTTTTGAGGGACTTAAGGCATATACAACTAAAGACGGAAAGATTGTCATGTTCAGACCAGACCTTAATGCAGAGAGAATGGAGAGTTCCTGCAAGAGACTTGAGATGCCTGTATTTCCACAGGACAAGTTTGTTAAGGCATGTGAGGACGTTGTAAGAGCTAATGCAGCATATGTTCCTCCATTTGGTTCAGGAGCAACACTTTACATAAGACCATATATGTTCGGAAGCGGTCCTGTTATCGGTGTTAAGCCATCAGAGGAGTATCAGTTCAGAGTATTCTGTACACCAGTTGGACCTTATTTCAAGGGTGGTGCTAAGTCTATTACAATTAAGGTTTCTGATTTTGATAGAGCAGCACCTCATGGAACAGGTAATATCAAGGCAGGTCTTAACTATGCAATGAGCTTACACCCAATTGTTCAGGCTCATGATGAAGGATTTGCAGAGAATATGTACCTTGATGCTGCAACAAGAACAAAGGTTGAGGAAACAGGTGGAGCTAACTTCTTATTTGTTACTAAGGATGGAAAGGTTGTTACTCCAAAGTCTGATTCTATCTTACCTTCTATTACACGTCGTTCTTTAGTATATGTTGCAAAGGAATATCTTGGACTTGAGGTTGAGGAGAGAGAAGTATTATTCTCAGAGATTGGTGATTTCGCAGAGTGTGGACTTTGTGGAACAGCTGCTGTTATCTCACCTGTTGGAAGAGTAAATGACCATGGCAGGATTATTGAGTTCTGTGACAGTGCAGATGAGATGGGACCTGTAACAAAGAAGCTCCGTGAGACATTAACAGGTATCCAGATGGGTGAAATCGAGGCTCCAAAGGGCTGGATATACACTGTAGAGTAAATTGACAGAGGCGTATCGGATTATGAATAATTTTGGAACCAACGAGCGTGTGCTGCGTTCAGACGTTACATTAGAGGAAAGCAAGGAGATTGAACGTATACTCCGTAAGAATAATATATCGTATTTTGAGAGATGGAAGACTCACAGTGGTCTGCTTAAGTTCCTGGACAAGGGCGGCAATGGCAAATGTGATATTCTGATACATATGGATTCCATGGAGGAAGCAAAGAAGGCACTGGGAGATAAGTAATCAGGCAACGCGAAAGCGTCTGCGGAATGGGGATTGATATGAAAAAGTTTTTAGCAGAGTTTAAACAGTTCATAGCCCGTGGCAACGCCATGGATATGGCGGTGGGTGTTATTATTGGTGGCGCATTTACATCAATTGTGACTTCACTGAACAAGGATATTATTACACCGATTCTTGCTATATTTGGCGGTGTGGATTTCTCTAATCTTGTTCTTAAGATGGGAAGTGGAGAAAATGCTCCAATACTTTGTTATGGAAGTTTTATCACAGCGGTAATCAACTTTGTTATTACAGCATTTATCATCTTCTGTCTTGTTAAAGGAATTAACAAGGTGACTTCGTTTAGGAAGCATGAAGAGGTTAAGGAAGTAACGGAAAAGGAATGCCCATATTGTATGTCTAAGATATCTATTAAGGCAACAAGGTGTCCACACTGTACTTCTGAATTAAAGTAAAATCAGGGCTCCGGCGTCTGACACATGTCAGATACCGGAGTTTTTTTCTACATGCGCTGGCAGCCGTTAGGCGGTACAATACAGCAGCTGCCCGGACTACGGCACTTGGGCTATGCGCTTAAATAAAATAGTCACTACGAAGAGAATCTAAGCGTTGCGACATATATGTCTTACACTCGCTTATTTCAGCAACTACCATCACTATGGTGTTCGGGCTTACACTTAAACACAAAAAGGTCACGACGAAGAGAATCTAAGCGTTGTGACGTATATGAATTACACTCGCTTATTTCAACAACTGCCCGACAACTCGCCCCTGACCGGGGCTCAGACATTCGTGCAGTTGTTGGCGAAGTGTAATCCATACACGCCCCAGCGCTAAGATTTCTTCTAATGTGACCTTTTCTCTATTTAAATGTCCCAAACACCATAGTACAGAAAATTGCTCTAACACCTGCGTTGCCTCTACGCTAAATCCTCCCCATTACGCCATAGGGGATGCCACAATAAGCACAGAGGCGAGATGGGCTCCGGCATGTTTCAGTGATAAACAGCATATTACCTGCACGCCTAAATAAAAAAGTCACATTAGAAGAAATCTTAGCGCTGCGGCATGTATGGATTACACT
>CALZFR010000018.1 GCA_945648485.1 uncultured Eubacterium sp.
CACCATAAGTATAAGTACAGCAAATGGCACCGTTGGAGTTATCACCCATTCTACGCACCCAACAAGCAATACTGTAGGAATAAGGGTTAAGATAAGATGCATCTTTAACTTTGCATTAAGAATCTGCTTTGAGGTTACGGGAAGAGATTTAATAAGCCACAGATTCTTTCCCTCCAGTGAAATTGAAGGAGCTGTCATATCATTCATTGAAGTAATCATGCATATGCCAGCAGCAACTAAAAGATAAACAAAATCCTGGTAGCCTTCCATCTGTGCAAGAATTTCCTTAATAGTCCCCTGTTTTACCAGAATTACAACAGCGCCTATAACCATAAATATCAATCCAAGTCCACAGTTAAGCATATAATTAACACTTCCGAAAAATCTCTTGAATTCTTTTCTTAACAATGCACTGTCAGGTGAAGCTTCTTTCTCCTTCTTTCTGATATACTTAACCTTCGCTGTTCCCCGGTTTGCAGTGGCAAGCTTTATAAAGCTTCCAGCAAGAACAAAATACACAATAGCAAAAAGTGCTGCAAATATACCTGTAAATATAAGCATGGATATAATATTACCCTCTGCAGCCAGTCCCATGTGATAGAGAGGGAACAATAATCCCTTGACAGTCCTGCCCACTCCTTCAGGATTCATAAGTATTTTTTCAATTATTGTATATGTATTGCCACATACATAGTAATATCCCATAAAAAATACAATACACAGTGCAACAGTTACTATCTTCTGATTTTTAAGCTTACTGCTTACAAGTGCAACAACCCATCCAAGCACACATGATAAAGACAGTACGAACAAAGACATAATAAATGGAATAAGAATTGAGAAAACAATACCTGCCACATTACAGTCTGCAAACATAAACCATACAATAAGCGTAGGAATCATAACAATAATTTCATACATAAGTCCCATAACGTATACACCTGAAAGCCTTGCTGTCAGAATATACATTGTAGGAACAGGCATTGATAACAGCAAATCGTTATCCTTGGCCTTATACAGGCTTGCATATGTGTTGAATACGCTGCCAAATACTCCCAGAGAGATAGCTATCAGTCCCATTAATGCAAAATACAGCCATCCAAGGTTTAAACTGATTAAAGGAGCACATAGGGTACACGCAAACTGAAAAAATACCATTCCAAGAAAACCAAAAATAATAAGGTAAAGAATCACATATGTAATAATCCCCTTAGTATCACGGTTCTTTCCTGTTTTTCTATTCTGATAGAGCCATGAAAAGGACTCCATCATCTGTTTTTTTAATAATGTTTTAATCATTTAACATCCTCCAGCTCTAAGAATACATCTTCAAGAGAAGTATCACCCTTAACCTCTTCCATAGTGCCTGAACGGATAAGCTTTCCGCCTTTAATAATTGCCACTTTATCGCACAGCTTCTCAGCCACTTCAAGAACATGGGTTGAGAAGAATATAGCAGCTCCCTTATCACACATCTCTCTCATAGTCTCCTTTAAAAGATGGGATGCTTTAGGATCAAGTCCTACAAATGGCTCATCCATTATGATAAGCTTAGGCTCATGAATTAATGCTGATATAATAGCAAGCTTCTGTTTCATTCCGTGGGAATATGCAGAGATTGGCTGGGCAAGATCACCTGTTATCTCAAACATATCCGCATATTTCTGTATACGGCTGTCTCTGTCGTCACTGCTTACGCCAAAAACATCTGCCACAAAATTTAAAAACTGAATTCCTGTCATGAAATCGTACAGATCAGGATTATCCGGAATATATGCAATCTTCTGCTTGCATGCAAGAGGATTATCCTTAACAGAGATTCCGTCAATGTAGATTTCTCCCTGGTCAAACTGCAATATTCCACAGCAGCATTTAATAGTTGTTGTCTTACCTGCGCCATTATGTCCGATAAATCCATAGATTTCTCCCGAATTAATATGTAGCGTAAGGTTATCCACTGCCTTTTTATCACCAAATGTTTTTGTCAGATTATTAATTTTAAGCATTACTCTTCCTCCCTGATTAAAACTTATCTGCGCTTATCACTTCTAAGCACATTAATTAATATATATACTGCAAGAAGTACCAATATAGCACAAACCATAATAATATACATGGTTTCTGTCTCCACTTTGTTATCAAAGAAATACAGGTTACAATCTATAGAATCTTTAATTAAATCTACCACATCAGCAGGGAATCCCTGACTGCCCATCTCTTCATACACACCTCTAAGACAATGATTCCTGATAAGGCTTGTTCCATAAGTTCCAGGAAGGAATGACAAAGCCTTCTGCAGACCTTCCGAAAAATTAGAGATAGGCATATAGGCACCACATATAAAACCATATCCTGCACTTATAATAGTTCCCACAGCAGATGCCTGGCCACTGGTAGAAAGCCATACATTGACACATGAGGATAATAATGTTCCAAACAGCGTCAGAAGAAACACATCAAGAATAATACTTAACACATCTTTTCCTGAAAGGTACCATCCCATTTTACCAAGGTATATAAATCCTATTCCAAGGGCTACGTAATTGACAATCAATGTGGCAAATTCTGTTCCAAAGAAATATGCCAGAGCCACAGTACTGCGTTTAACTGGTGACACTGTCAGGTCATTTCTTGTACCATTAACTTTATCCTGAACCATTAACAGATTGGAACAGAAAGCAACTGTAACACAGCTTACTGCAAGTAAAGATGAAAGAAGCTGCCCGCCTACAGTGGCATCTATCAGGTCATCAGGTATACTTAATCCAGCAGGCATCGCAGATGCAAATGAATCCCTGTACACATCTGCCAGGAATGTTGCATACAGAACAAGCAGGATTAATGGTGTAATAAGAGATGTAAAAAACATTCCTTTGTCCTTGAAAAACAGTTTAACATCTCGTTTCAAAAGCATAAGAAATTTCATCATTTTCTGTCACCCCCATCCAGTTTTTTACCTGTGACAGCAAGGAATACATCATCCATCTTACCCTTTGTAATCTCGTAATCCCTGAATATATCAGGATTCTTAATAATCATCTCCGTAGCCTTTGCTGTATCGGCAACCGGTATGCGGTAGGCATCACGGATTGCTTCATATTTGTCACTTAATTTCTTAATATCACTTTCCGCTGTGTTATACAGAGTAATATAATCTCCTGTGTAACTATTCTTCAGCTCAAGTGGTGTTCCTCTGGCTGCAATCTTGCCGCTGTCCAGAATTATTACATAATCTGCATCTGCTGCTTCCTCCATGTAATGAGTAGTAAGAAATACTGTCATATTCTCATTTTTTCTTAAATCATCTATTACTTTCCACATTATGCTCCTTGTCTGTGGATCAAGACCAGTAGTTGGCTCATCAAGAATTAATATTCGTGGTCTGTTAATAAGCGCCCGTGCAATATCTATCCTTCGTCTCTGTCCCCCTGACAATTTACCCAGGGTTCTGTTAAGCAGATTTTCAAATTCAAGAACAGATGCCAGTTCATGTAATCTTTCTTTAAACTGTCTTCCATATATTCCATATAGAGCCGCCCTGCTTTCCAGGTTATCCCTTACTGTAAGGTCTTTGTCAAGAACTGAATTCTGGAACACTACGCCCAGACTTCTCTTGATACTGTCAAGCTCCCTGTCAAGATCAGAACCGTTGATAGTCACCTGCCCTGAATCCTTTGCCAGCTGTCCGCACATAATGTTGATAGTGGTTGATTTTCCTGCACCATTAATGCCAAGGAATGCAAACAGCTCCCCTTCCTTTACGCAAAAGCTAAGGTCTGATACTGCTTTCACATCGCCATAACTCTTACATAAATTATTAATTTCAATAATATTATTCACCAGCTCTCCCCCTGTGTATATTTATTTATTATTCTGTCGGTTTCACTTTCTTTACTCTTTTTTCTGCTTCTTTTTACCATTATCTTTAATCTGGTCTTGTTTCTTTACAGGCTTGCCTATTACATCCGGCTTATTTCCACTCTTAATTCTTGTAATCAGAGATATGAATACTATTCCCAGCCTGTTTGCAATCTCCTCCTCAGTGAAATTACACACTTTCATGGCACATAAAGACGCTATACCAAATGTGTATATCCACATCTGTTCAAATAACAGCTTGGCTTCTTCCTTTGATAAATCATTCTCCTCCTGTACAACATCAATGCACGTCTTTGCAAGATGTCCGTCAATATTCATAGCATCTTCAAATGACAGACCTTTCTTATTCTCCTGCATGAAGAGAAGCTTGAATATTTCCGGCTGATATATGGCATAGGATACCATCATCATTCCTATACGCTTGAAGGCAGGAGTATAACTTCTGAAATCACCAATATATTCCTCATACTCCTTCATTGCCAGTTCCCTTGCTGCCCACTTAACTTCGTCCATATTCTTAAATGTTGTAAATATTGGGCTTACTGTAGTTCCCAGTCTTTTTGCAACCTCCCTTGCTGTCAGGGCAGATATTCCTTGTTCTTTAACAATATCCAGTGCAACAACTGCTATCTCATCCTTTGTATATCTTGGTTTTGGAGGCATTCAACCCGTCCTTTCTATTATTCCCATCGTGACAATCTGCACCAATAATCTAATCTGGAATCCATTCTGAATCGTAGTTATCAAACATTGTTCGATAACTATGTTATAGTATAACATATGCACATTATATTGGCAACATAATAATTCCAAGTAAAAAAACTGTCACTTTATATCGTAATCAATGTATTTTTTCAAATACAAATAATTTTTTATATGAAAAAGAAGAAATTTCCTGTATTTTACCTGGGGAAATATGGTATGATTTGTTAAAAGATGACAGAGACTTTCCACTGATTAGAAAGATTACTGTCAAATACTAGTGATAACAGGAGTTTTTACTATGCTTGTATATGATTCTTCAGCTGCATCCAATAAGCCACAGGAATTTGAATGCACTTATACCACATTTAAATCTGACAGTGACACAGCTTCACCTGACAATCCGATTCTGGTGCTTGATAACACAGAATATACCTGGGAACATAATGCTGTAGGTATTTTTTCTAATCCCTACAGGAGAACATCCTTTGAGATTCTTGTAGATGGAAGCACCGTGTATGGCAATATAATAAAGATTGATTCTCGTTTTACAAGCCTTATTAAATGGCTTGGCGAGAACAGAATTAAAGTAAAGCTTACCGGTGAGAACAAAGATGACGGATATTCCGTATACAAAATCCGCGAAATAGCATTTAACGACAGTCAGAAGCTGTCTTCACAGGATGGATTCCTGCAGTTTATGATTGAAAGGCTTCTGGAAAGCAGTGCCCTGTCTGAGGAAATATCTGATGATGAACTGGACGAATCAGCTGATAATATGAAGCTTACCAGCCTGACCAGCATATCTGATTTCTTAAACTGTGCAGGAAGTACTCTTCCAGATAATATAAGACTCTGGGCGAGAAGGAATCTTGTTGTGGCACGTTCCAGTGAAGTAACGCCTGAGGAAAAGCGCCATGCACAGCGTGCCCTTTCAATTATGCTTAATATCAAGTGGAAAAGTAATTATTTCGAATCTATAGACCCTGATTATGCAAGACGTATCCTTGATGAAGAATTATTTGGAATGGAATCAGTTAAACAGAGAATTATAGAGACAATTATCCAGATTAACAGAACTCACACCCTGCCTGCATATGGAATACTTCTGGCAGGTCCTGCGGGAACCGGTAAATCCCAGATTGCATATCTGGTGGCTAAAATACTTAAACTGCCATGGACTACTCTTGATATGAGTTCCATCAATGATGCAGAACAGCTGACAGGAAGCTCCAGAATATACTCTAATGCCAAGCCTGGTATTATCATGGAGGCATTTAATATGGCAGGGGAATCTAATCTTGTATTCATTATCAATGAGCTTGATAAAGCATCTGCAGGCAATGGTAACGGAAACCCTGCAGATGTACTTCTCACACTCCTTGATAATCTTGGATTTACAGATAATTATATGGAATGTCTTATTCCAACATCAGGAGTTTACCCTATTGCCACAGCCAACGACAAGGACAAGATAAGCGCTCCTCTTCTTTCACGTTTTGCAGTAATTGACATTCCTGATTATACAAGGGAAGAAAAGAAGATAATTCTTAACAAATACTCTCTTCCAAAGGTATTAAAACGTCTGGGTCTTAAAGATTATGAGTGTGTTGTAGGAGACGATGCACTGGAGGTTGTCCTTGATTACTTCGAGAATACAACAGGCATCCGTGATCTTGAGCAGGCAGCCGAACACCTTGCAGCACATGCTCTGTATATGATTGAAGTGGAACATGTAAAGGAAGTTATTTACAATGCAGAAATGGTCAGAGAACTATTTAAATAGTTCAAGGGAACCTTTTTAAGGGTTCCCTTGAGGTGAAATTAAAAGTAGCTCATCACGTGCCTGACGTGTTAGGGGGCACAATCAGACACGTAATGATTTTACTTAAGACTGGCTGACTTTACAACTTTTCTGGTACGCTTTAAATAATCTATTTCTTCTTCCTGAATGTCACACTGACTGTACCAGATTTTCTCCATAACACTTTTGACATCATACAGATATATCTTTACATCCCAGTCAATATCAAGCCTGTCAAAGTATTCAGACAATGTTTCAGATTCTTTCTTTTTACCATAACTCTTTTTAAGAATTCGTAGTATATCCTTTGATAAGAAATCCGGATCAATTGAATTAACAGATTTGCGCCATCTGTATATAAGTGTAATTATAAACATTACAGCAATAACAATAGCAGCTCCTACAAGGAATATAAATCCTCTGTTTCCAGGAACAAACAGCATTAAGAACGAATTCCCTGCAGCATATGTGTCTTTTTCGGTCAAAGAATCAGTTTCCACATCTGAAATATCAGATTCATCCACTGCATGTGTCATACCCTCCCAGCTATACTGAACAAATACCGGTTCCAGGCGAATCCATCCAAATCCCTTGATATATGCCTCAACCCAGGCATGGGCATCATTTCCCACTACACAGTATTCCTCATTGGTATCCCCTGGTCTGCCATAATTAACATGGAACCCCTCCACAAACCTTGCCGGAATCCCTTCATACTTCAACATCTCTGTCAGTGCCGTAGCATAATGCACACAGTAGCCTTCTTTTCCTTCAAACAGGAAATAATCAATTATATTGCTGTCTTCAGGTATTGCCACCTGCTTGTTATATTTGTATTTCTGCATATATGATGTGAGAACCTGACATTTTTCATAATCAGTACTGCATCCTGCCACTAATGATTTTTCCAGTGCTTTTGCCCTGTCTGACAATTCCTTGCTCTTAGTTGTGTATTTGCTGTCAATCACTGTGTCTGACTTCTCTGCCGCATCCTTTAACTCTTTGAATGTAAATGAAGGAGCTACTTCGTAATTGCTCTCCATATATTTCAAAAGTTCATTCCAGACCTGCTCAACATATTTTACCTTATCTGCTTTTTCAAGTATTTTCCGAAATCTGATATTAGCATAATCAAAATCAAAGAATGTATATGAATATTCGTATTTTTTCATACCCACACTTTTTAGCTTTTTGTTATCACCATCTTGTATCTGGTCTTCTCCGGAATTAATTATAGTTTTTAATGGTAAAAATGTTGATTTGGTTTTTATATTTTCAAATGTTACACTCTGGTTTTTTACTTGCATAAATTTACTAATCTCTGCTGTATCTCCGCCATACAGATAATAACATGCATACAATGTCATCCAGCTGTCTGTCTCGTCAGAGATAGTCTCTTTCTTATCATTCTGACTCCAGCTTCTGCCATTGAAAGTATCGCTGACACTTCCTGTAAGATACAGGCTGCTGTTAGTCTTACTACCGCTTACAACAAGCTGTATATTTTCATTATCCATCAGTTCTCCTATAACCGATGCTCCCCTTCCGGAATAACCTGTATATGCATATTCATATTCATCTGATGATTCCTGAAAATAATAATTGAGGTTCAGGAACGCGTCAGATAGCATCTTTTCAATCTTCTGTCCAATCTTAACAAAAAAATTCCAGTCATATGGTTCATCCTTTACGGGTGTAAACATAAGAACAGCACCAATAATGATATATATAATTAAAAGAGATTTACCGTTACATCTGTTAATCCCTGCAATGTAGAGTATTTCTGCAATAGAATTAAGCATCAGAATTAAAACCATCACAACAAGAAGCCTATGAAAATCACCTCTAAAAAAATACATGGCAAGCAGACTTGCAGGACATAATAATCCTACAGAAATCCTGAAAATCATATTTACAAGCAGCCTGTTTAATACAATATACAGTATAAATATTCCTGCAATTAGAAGTGCAGAAACTAAATCCTTTTCTACCAGCCACATATATATAATTACAAATACAATATATACAGCTATTCCTATTGTAACAGCCTTGTTCTTAATAATATCCCTGATTGTATTGATAACAGAAAGAATCAGTGTCCATGCCCATATCTCACCTATACCTGCTGCTATGTCAATATCAGACATAAATATCCAGAACAGACTTACAGCAGTAAGAACTGACAGCACAGATATATATATTTTTTCACCAATCAATTTTCTTTCCATTAGCTCACTCTTTCAAATCAAAAAAATCTTCAACCTTGTCAAAAGAATTCACGCACACCCAGAAAACATTTCTGTTAAAAGACGACACAGACTGTGGTTTTTCGTAGGCAGACACAACAATAACAGCAGTCTGCTCACTACACTCCATATCAACCCTCCTTACAGTATTATAGATTTCATCTGTACCCTGGGCACGCACCTGAAACGTATATCCTGAAATCTCTTCATATATAGATTTAAAATCACTTTTTGAATTAACAGACTTTATCCTGGAATTCCCCAGTCCGCAATTCACATAACATCCACTTGTATATAAATAATTGATGACTGCAACAGCTGTCTCCCTGATTTTATCTGCCTCAATAATTCTATCTATGTAATCCTCACCCATGACAGCACCATCCATAATTACAACATACTCTACAGATTCTTCTGCTGCATTATTTCTCACCATAAGTTCCTGCCGTTTGGCAGAATTCTTCCAGTGAATCAGCCTTGTACTGTCCCCATTCTGGAACACCCTGACTTCGTTGTCTGTTGTGAAATCATCCTGTCTGAACTGGCTGCTGTTAATATAATCCTCATTTTCTTTCATAAAATTAAGATTGCTGATTTTAAGTATCCTTGGTTTAACAACAACTTTCATTTTCTGGGGCATAGGAAACTTTATCCTTATTATGCCAAAGTAATCCATAATCTCTATAGATTCCACTCCCGCATAATATGTACCTGAATAGTCGCATAACAACTCCAGTTGTCTGTCTACACATTCTTTAGATTCCAGCCCCAGATACTGTAACTGGCCTTTCCCTGTAATTGTAGACAGTTCATCTATAAAATTGAATTTGACACTGGTACAGGCAAGAAACCCATCATTAATGACCTTAAATCCATAATTAACATATTTTCCTTTATGAACTCCATGCTCATTAATACTCTGGTTTATCTTCAGTGAATAGTAAACATATGCTATATATGCCACTGAAACAACTGTATTTACCAGTAGCAGATAAAACAGCGTATATGGAAGATTTCCTCCGTAGAATGAAAGAAAAACCAGTGACAGCACCACTAATCCAGCATATAAGATTCTTCTAAGCCTGATATTATCTCTATCCAATTGGCACCTTTACCTTTCCAAGAACTTCAGTGATAATCCTTCTGACCTCTTCGTCATCATTATCTGTGTTCTGTTTTAATATAATTCTGTGGCACAGCACAACATAAGCCAGAGCCTTTAAGTCATCTGGTATCACATAACCCCTTCCGCAAACATAAGCGTAACTTTTTGCAGCCTTAATCCATGAAAGCAATGCTCTTGGACTGGCACCAAGCTGTACCTTCTCATGGTTTCTGGTACATTCAATACATTCAGCCGCATATACAATTAATTCATCTTTTATTGCCACTTCCCCTGCCTGTTTTATTAATTCTGACCATTCCTCAGTACCTGCAACATTCTCCATCAGCTTTACAGTTTTTCCTTCAATCTGGTTCTTAACAATCTGAATACTCTGTCTTATATCAGGATATCCTACAGACAGCTTCATCATGAATCTGTCCAGCTGTGACTCTGGCAGATAATATGTACCTCTCTGCATTACCGGATTCTGGGTTGCAATTACAACAAATGGATATGGCAGTTCATGGCCTTTTCCATCAACAGTCACCCTTCTCTCTTCCATAGCCTCAAGCATACTGGCCTGGGTCTTAGGGGATGTTCTGTTAATTTCATCTGCAAGAATAATGTTACCCATAATCGCTCCAGGCACATATTCAAATTCATGGCTTTCAAAATTATAAATTGAAGAGCCAATAACATCTCCCGGCATGGTGTCCGGTGTAAACTGTATTCGTGAGAATGAACAGTCAAAGGTTTTTGCAAAGGCATTAGCAAATGTTGTCTTTCCCACTCCGGGAACATCTTCAATAAGAACATGCCCCTCTGCCAGCATCGCTGTGAGAATAAGTTTCACTGTATTCTCTTTTCCTACCACTACACTGTTAACATTTTCTAATATTTTTTCAATTGAAACCATCCGCCGACTTCCTCCATACATGTTCCTGCAATATTCCTTAGGTTATGTTAAGTATATAATAATAAATGAAATAAAAATATAAAATTTAAAAGGTATTTTACTGTTTTTTCTATAATTTCATGCTATAATCTGAATATGAATTACCTGTAGGCTGAATCAACTGTACAACAGCTAAAGAAAGGATATTTTTATATGCCACTGCCCCTTAAGCCTGATGAGAACGTATACGTTGACCATCAGATAAAATACAATTATTCCATGCCTGCAATGCAGGCGGCATTTGATCATTATAATATTGGGTTCATTGTCTCAGGAGACAGAAGATGGATTTCAAGAGAAACTATAAGATCCTGCCATGCCGGTGATGTAGGAATCTCTAAACCATACGTGTACCACAGGAACTGCTCCATGTCTGATACACCTTACGAAAGATATGTAGTGAAAGTCCGTATAAGTGCCTTTCAGCCAATAATAGATATCGTTGGCACTGCGGCACTAAACAGCCTGTGTGCCAATTATCTTCATTTTACTAAAAAAAGCCAGGTTATAATAAAGAATATGTATGATGAAATGCTAAACGAGTACAGGAAACAGACCCCAGCATCCCAGCTTGTACTGCAGGGAATGGTATATAAGCTGTTTTTTTATCTGTACGATAATCACATTCCATTAGAATCTGATAATAACACATACTATCTTAAAACATTTGATGATAGAATCCAGGAAGCCTTAATATACGTTGAGGATAACATAAGGTTTAATCCTTCAATTAACGCTACAGCAAAGCATGTTTCCCTGTCGCCTTCACATTTTTCCAGACTATTCAAGGAAGTTACAGGAACTTCCTATTCTGATTATGTAGGAGAGGTCAGGCTTGAACATGCAAAAATCATGCTTGAACTGGGAGAAAAGAATATTGAAGAGATTGCAGAAGAAATCGGAATCGCCAATGGCAACTATCTGAGCAGCCTTTTCAAGAAAAGATATGGCATAACTCCAAGCCAGTATAAGAAATCTAAATTACAGATGTAAATCAATAATATAAGTCTGAAATCAAAAGGAGTCATGGAAAGCACCATTACCACAGCTGATTAAAATGCTGCTATAAAGGCACTTCCATGACTCCTATAAATTTCTCTGCAGATTCTAATTCTATGCCAGAGCCTGCTTAATATCTTCAATTATATCATCTATATTCTCAATACCCACTGACAGTCTGATTAAGTCAGGAGCTACTCCTGCTTCCCTTAACTGCTCATCTGTCATCTGTCTGTGTGTATGGCTTGCAGGATGAAGGATACATGTTTTTGCATCAGCTACGTGAGTTGCAATTGAGCAAACCTTAAGCTTATCCATGAAATCTATGGAAGCCTGTCTTCCGCCCTTAATTCCAAATGAGAGAACACCACATGTTCCCTTAGGCATATATTTCTGCTGAAGTGCATGATACTCATCATCTTCAAGGTCAGCATAATGTACCCAGGCAACCTTGTCCTGTGACTTTAAGAATTTCGCAACTGCCAATGCGTTAGAACAGTGTCTTTCAACTCTTAAATGTAATGACTCAAGACCAACATTAAGATAGAATGCATTCTGAGGAGACTGGATTGAACCGAAATCTCTCATCAGCTGGGATGTAGCCTTGGTAATATATGCTTTCTTACCAAACTTAGTGGCATATGTAACACCATGATATGACTCGTCAGGTGTAGTTAATCCTGGAAATTTGTCTGCATACTTCATCCAGTCAAAATTACCGCTGTCAACGATACATCCACCTACAGTTACACCGTGTCCATCCATATATTTGGTTGTTGAATGAGTTACAATATCAGCACCCCATTCTATTGGTCTGCAATTAATTGGCGTTGCAAATGTATTATCCACAATGAATGGCACGCCATGCTTATGTGCAATTCTTGCAAACTTCTCAAAATCAAGAATTGAAACAGTTGGATTAGTAATAGACTCGCCAAACACAGCCTTGGTATTAGGCTTAAAATACTTGTCCAATTCCTCCTCTGGAAGATTCTGGTCAACAAATGTACACTCAATTCCCATCTTCTTCATGGTAACACCAAAGAGGTTGAATGTTCC
Source organism: uncultured Eubacterium sp. (assembly GCA_945648485.1). Taxonomy (GTDB): domain Bacteria; phylum Bacillota; class Clostridia; order Lachnospirales; family Lachnospiraceae; genus Lachnospira. The sequence continues at coordinate 12,750 of CALZFR010000018.1, forward strand.
GCCATATATAGACGATGATGCAATGAAGTGGTCCCCCGCCTCGCAGATGTTAAAAACTGCATAGAAGTTAGCTGCCTGTCCTGAAGATGTAAGCATAGCTGCCTCTCCACCCTCAAGTGCACATATTTTAGCTGCAACTGCATCATTGGTAGGATTCTGTAATCTTGTGTAAAAATATCCGTCTGCCTCTAAATCAAACAGCTTTCCCATTGCATCACTTGTATCGTACTTAAATGTTGTACTCTGATATACAGGCAGCTGTCTTGGCTCTCCCTGGGATGGCTTCCATCCTTCACTTAAACACTTTGTCTCGATTCTTGTATCCATTATAACTCTCCAATCTGTATATATTAATTAATGCTATTTTAAACTATATATCTTTTATAAAATGATTGTCAATGACAAATAGGTCAATAATGTAAACATTTATTATTGTCTAAAATGCAATGAATGTGATAAAATATTATCAGATGTATAATCTGATAAAAGCTATCAGATATAATGCTAGATAATTAAATTCGGAGGTATATACATGGATAAAAAAGCAATGAATAATCTCAGTTATGGACTGTTTGTTCTTACCGCCAGACAAGGCGATAAAGACAATGGCTGTATTATTAACACTGTACAGCAGGTAACATCTGATCCTAACAGAATCAGTATTACTGTTAACAAAGCTAACTTCACTCATGACATGATTATGGAAACAGGTATATTTACAGTTTCAACAATTAGTGAAGATGCTACATTTGACCTGTTTAAGAGATTTGGATTCCAGTCAGGCAGGGATACAGATAAATTTGCTGGATTCTATGAATTCGAGACAGGACTTAATGATGTAAGATTCATTACAGAAGGCACTAACTCGTACATCAGTGGCAAGGTATTCAAAACTATCGATTTAGGCACACATACAATGTTTATAGCTGATGTAACGGACATGATTGTATTAAGCAAGGTTCCATCTGCAACATACAGCTACTATCACAAGAATATTAAACCAAAGCCACAGGAAGCAGGCACAACTCCAGACGGACAGACTATATGGAGATGCACAATCTGTGGATATGAATATGTTGGCGAAGAGCTGCCTGATGATTTCATATGTCCATTATGCAAACATCCAGCTTCTGATTTTGAGAAAGTTGTAAAGTAAAAATTTTCGGGAGTATCCCAAACTTTGGGATACTCCTTACTGCGATATCATTTTCTGAATCGTGAAGTTTGTTATTGTCTCAATCAGGTTATCTATTTTATGAGCCAATTTAAGATTTATTCACACAATCATCATTCTGCTTTCACACATGTATCCTTCCCTGAAAAAGCTATACCATATCTCAGTATCTTATCAACTCCGTGTGAGGCCATCTCAGAATTGTAACGTCTCTCATTTATCTGCTTTAACGCCGCATCTGCCAGTTTTTCCAATTGTTCTTCACTGCAATTCTTCCCGGCCTTTACTTCAATCAATATTCCGGGCAGTTTCCTATCAACCGGCAACATCTGGATATCAAAACGTCCATCACCTGCTTCACGGTTAGATGTAATATGATATCGATTATGTAGCATTGCACATAACCCCAGAATCAAGCCGTGATAAAATGTCTCATTTGCCGCATCATGATAGCTTATTGTCTGACGCAGAAAATTTTCCAAACGCTTTTGCAATACCGGAATATCCATGGTATACATTGCTTCCTGAATTGCGATGGCAGCTGATGGTGCAATCACATTTTCCAGCTTAGAAAGAATCTCCTTACTATACACGTAAGAAATCTCCTTATTAGGAAGAGCTACTTCACACATATAATCGCCGCCAAAAGGATGCTCACTGGTAATCGCCTTCAGATATCCTGTAACCAGTAAAAAGCTATAGATAGACGAAGGATTATTCTGAATCTGCGGATATATTACACCCGTATCAATATGAGTAACAAAGGATTCTCCTCTCATTAATGACTCCAGCCTCTCATAAGTTTCCATATCTGCATTGCCTAACACTTCACTAATAATATCATTACTTCCCGTAGACTGCCAGAATGCTTTGGGAACACACTCGTTATTAAAATATCCTATAACCGACCAGGGATTAAATATTTCTGTTCTACCGAAACAATATCCATCATACCATTCACTTATCTCATTGAATTTCTCTGGAGTTCCATAATATTCTGCCATCTCCATCACTTCTTCTGTTGTAAATCCAAAATATTCACTATAGCGATTATCCAGTATGGAATTAATCTTTAAATTATTAAGACCACTAAATATGCTTTCCTTTGCCACGCGTAATATTCCTGTTAGAAATCCGTATGAAAGATGTGGATTATCCTTTAATCCTCCAGAGAATAATGCTCTCATAAAATCAATTATCTTTTCATAATGACCACGCATATATCCCTGCTGGATTGGGGTATCATATTCATCAATAATAATGATTGGAGCCACATTATAATGAGCATGAAGCATTCTTGAAAGATTTAAAAATGCGAATGCAACATCATTCTCATTTGCAGTACCATCCATCATACTTGTAAGATACTTCTTCTCATATATGCTTATCCTGTCACTTGTAAGCAATTCACTATGTCGCTCAATTTCATTTCTTATTATCTTATATATTAAATCATATGCCGATTCCCAGTCTTCACATTTTACGTCCTTGAATGTCACATATATAACAGGATACTTTCCCTGATATTCCTGATATTCCCTGCCACACGCCCATATTTTCTTATCTTTAAAGAATACAGATGTATCCTCCTCTGTTTTTTCAAAGAAAACACGCAGCATATCCATATTCAGTGTTTTTCCAAATCGACGTGGGCGTGTAAACAATGAGACTTGAGGACGTTCATCTATAAAATCACGGATAAGAAGTGTCTTATCTACATAATAATACTCACTGGATGCTTTTCTATAATCAGAAATTCCAATAGGCAGAGGAAGCTTCTTACTGCCTGTATTCACCCGCTTATATAAAGGATATGGTATACGTACTTCTGCTTTCAACCTCTTATCTGCCGGTTTAACAGCATTCCCCGGAATAATCCATCGGTTATTTTCCTTATATGCACCGGGAATTCTTCCTTCCTTGCAAAGCACATTAATTCTTCGCTCAGAAATATTCCATTTTCCCGATGCTTCTTTAGTCGTCATATACTTTGCCATACATACCTCCATTTATTCCGAATAATATCCCAGATGTATTATATCTTTTATTCCGAATAAAATCAATATATTATTCGGAATAAAGCTTTAAAAAACTCCGGGACTTTCATCCCGGAGCT
>CALZFR010000019.1 GCA_945648485.1 uncultured Eubacterium sp.
GAGGAATGCCTGCTGTAGTCCGTAATTATATTGCTACTGGAACATTTGAAGGATCGTTAATGACACAGCGTCAGCTTATATCTGATTACAGGGAAGATATAAGAAAGTATGCACAGGGAATGGACCAGACAAGAATACTCAATGTCTTTGACCAGATTCCACCTCAGTTGTCCAGGGATAATAAGAAGTTTCAGTTAAGTAAGGTGGCTTCAGGTGCAAGGTTTAAGGATTACAGAGGATGTATTGAGTGGTTGAAGGATGCCGGAATTGTTAATGTGTGCTATTGCCTTAATTTTCCCGAACTACCGTTGAAAGGAAATTATGATGAGACGAAATACAAATTATACTTTGCTGATACGGGATTACTTGTAGCAATGCTGGATGAGGAAGCGCAGGTTGACCTGAGAGCAAATAAGAATCTTGGAGTGTATAAAGGTGCATTGTATGAAAATATTGTAGGAGAGGCATTGGTAAAAAGCGGTTGTGGATTGTATTATTACAAACGTGATGATTCTACGCTTGAGGAAGATTTTTTTGTAAGAACAGCAAACAATCTTGTTCCCGTTGAAGTGAAAGCAACCAATAGTAAATCCAAATCTCTTTCCACACTGATTAACAGTGAAAAATACTCTGATATAACATATGGCTTGAAATTAATAAATGGCAATGTTGGATGTGTAAACAATATATACACATTTCCGTATTTTTGTGCATTTTTAGTTAAAAAATATCTGAGTCAGAGGAAGTAACGTGTATAGAGGAAGATGTATAAAGACACGCGAAGTAGGAGGCGAAAATTATGAGGGTTGGTATAATTGGCATGGGTAATATGGGCAGCAAATATGCAGCCATGATTGTTAACGGACAGGTAAAGGGAATGGAGCTTGTTGCTGCAACAAGGGTTTCGCAGGAAAGATGGGCTCCACTAAAGGACAAGGTGTCTGAAGAATTCAGACTGTATGACTCAGGTGATGAACTGTATAATGCAGTAGATAATGGAGAACTTAACCTTGATACAGTAATTATTGTCACACCTCATTATTCACATGAGGAGCTTGCTGTAAAGGCTATGCAGCGTGGCATAAGTGTGCTGTGCGACAAGCCGGCAGGAGTGTATTCAAGGCAGGCAAGAATTATGCAGGATGCATATACGCAGGCGAAGAAGAAATATCCTGAACTGCTGTATGGCTACATATTCCACCAGAGAACATTTCCTGTCTACCAGAAGATGAAAGAGATAATTGACAGCAGACAGTATGGCGGAATCAAGCGTGTCAACTGGATTGTAACAGACTGGTACAGACCGGATGCATATTATGAATCTGGCAGCTGGAGAGCAACCTGGGCACATGATGGGGGAGGAACGCTGCTTAACCAGTGTCCTCATAATATTGACCTTCTGCAGTGGATATGTGGTGAACCAGCTTGTGTAGTGGGTTTTTGCCATGAGGGGAAATACCATCCAATTGAGGTGGAGGATGATGTTACGGCATATATGGAGTGGAATAATGGTTCTACAGGAGTATTTGTTGCATCTACAGGTGAGGCAGCAGGTGTAAACAGGTTAGAAATAAGTCTGGATGATGCTCTGCTTGTATGTGATAAGGGCAGCTTAAGAATATTCCAGCTTGATAAACCGGAAGCAGAATACAGGAAGGGACAAGGTGATTTATTCGCCAAGCCAAAGGGTGAGTGGAAGGATATAGAGGTTGAACCATCTGAAAGAGCTTATGAGAAGGTTCTTGAAAGTTTTGCCGGGGGGAATCCTCTGGTAGAGGGCTGTGAAGCAATAAACAGCCTGTATATTACTAACGCAATATATCTGTCTTCATGGGAGCAGAGGAAAGTACAGATTCCAGAACCGGGAACTGACTATGAGCTGGAGTTTGAGAGAGAATTTGAAGAAAAACTGAAGCGTAAGAGTTTGTAAATGTGGATTATATAATAATTGGACAGTGGTACGATACAGGAATTGCATTGTATTACTGTCCAATATTTTTGATTAATGTATTATGCTATTTTTATTATAATGGCTCAGAGGCTTATAAGAAACAGCATAATTGACAAAGAGCCGGGTTGGATATATAATTTTATAGAGTGTGTGTACTTGGGGAAGTGTGCATATTTTTCATGTGACTTTCTGCTTTGAGCGAAAGCAGATGGTTCTTGCCCAACAAGTCGCTCAGAAATGAGGATTATGATGAAGAAAACAGCGTTGATAATGGCAGGAGGAAAGGGAGAAAGATTCTGGCCAAGAAGCCGTGTGAATCTTCCCAAGCAGTTCTTATCACTTACAGATGATGGAAAGACAATGATTCAGCTGACAGTGGAGAGAATCAGTCCATTGGTTGACATTAAGGATGTGTATATTGCAACTAATGAGAATTATAGAGAACTGGTAAAGGAACAGCTTCCGGGACTTCCAGAAGAGAATATTCTGTGTGAGCCAGTGGGAAGGAATACTGCACCATGTATCGGACTTGGAGCTGTTCATGTTGCCAGCAAGTATGAGGATGGGGTAATGATTGTGCTTCCATCGGATCACCTTATCAAGAATAATGATATTTTTAAGGATACATTTGTTAAGGCCTGTGAGGTGGCTGAAAGTGGCAGCAATCTTGTTACTGTAGGTATTACTCCTAACTATCCTGAGACAGGATACGGATATATTAAGTATAACAAAGATGCTTGTAACAACGGAAGTTACTCTGTTGAGAAGTTTGTTGAGAAGCCTGACCTTGAGACAGCTAAGTCATACCTTGCTGATGGAACATACCTGTGGAATTCAGGAATGTTTGTGTGGAAGGTATCGACAATTCTTAACTGCTTTAAGGAGTTTATGAATTCCACATACAACGGTCTGTTAAAGATTAAGGACAGCATCGGAACAGATGATTACCAGAAGGTTCTCAATGAGGAATTTCCTAATCTTGAATCTCAGTCAGTGGACTACGGAATTATGGAGAAGGCTTCTGATATCTATACCCTGGCTGGTAATTTTGGCTGGGATGATGTAGGCTCATGGCTTGCTGTAGGAAGAATTAAGGCTAACGACAGCGAAGGCAATGTTATTAATGGCAATGTTGTTGCAGTTAATACTAAGGACTGTATAATTGAGGGCGCTGAGAAACTTATTGCAACTGTTGGTTTAAGAGACATTATTGTGGTAGATACTAAAGATGCCACACTTATCTCAACCAAGGAGAACGCCGGGGAGATTAAAAAGGTCCTTGCACAGTTAAGAGAAGATGGCAATACACAATATTTATAATGCCACATATTTGGAGGATAGATTATGAAAAATGCGTTAATCACAGGTATTACAGGACAGGATGGTTCATATCTGGCAGAACTTCTTCTTGAGAAGGGCTATAATGTATATGGCCTTATGAGAAGAAAGAGTGTTGTGGACTATGGCAATGTTGACCACATAAAGGATAAGATTAATTTTATATATGCTGATATGCAGGATATTGTGTCATTAGTTAATGCCATGAAGATTTCACAGGCTGACGAGGTATATAATCTTGCAGCCCAGTCATTTGTTGCAACATCATGGGATACTCCATGTACTACTGCTGATATTGATGCTGTTGGTGTTACTAATATGCTTGAGGCAATCAGAATGGTAAAACCGGAGTGCAGATTCTATCAGGCTTCTACTTCAGAGATGTTTGGTAAGGTTCAGGCTATTCCACAGGATGAGACAACACCATTCTATCCAAGAAGCCCATATGGAGTAGCAAAGCTTTACGGACACTGGATTACAAGAAATTACAGAGAAAGCTACAATATGTACGCATGTTCAGGAATTCTCTTTAACCATGAGTCAGAGAGAAGAGGTAAAGAATTCGTTACAAGGAAGATTACAGATTCTGTGGCAAGAATTAAGTATGGTATTCTTGACCATGTTGAACTGGGAAATCTTGATGCAAAGCGTGACTGGGGGCATTCAAAGGATTATGTTAAAGCTATGTGGCTTTTACTCCAGCAGGATGAGCCAGATGATTATGTAATTGCAACTAACGAAACAAGAACAGTAAGAGATTTTGCTAAGACTGCATTTGCAGCAGCAGGAATAGATGTTGAGTTCGAAGGAGAGGGCGTTAATGAAGTAGGAAAGGATAAGGCAACCGGAAAGGTTGTTGTATCTGTTAATCCTAAGTTCTTCAGGCCTGCCGAGGTTGAACTCTTAATTGGTAATCCTGCCAAGGCTGAAGAGAAGCTTGGCTGGAAGAGAGAGATTTCATTCCAGGAGCTTGTTGAGAGAATGGTTAAGAATGATTTAGCCTTAGTTGAGAAAGAGATTAAAGTATCAAAACTGTAAAAACGATAAAATTTGCACTCATATCTTACATAGTATAGGGGTGCAAATTTTTGATGTGGAAAAGAGGCGTTGATGAAGGCTTTAGTTGTTGGCGGTGGAGGATTCGTAGGCCCCTATCTTGTGAAACATCTTAAGGAAGAGCAGGGGATGGAAGTCTATGTCACCAAAACTGAAAAAGAGACTCTTGATATGGATTGTTCAGGAATATACAATCTTGACATTCTTGAACTTAGCCAGGTTGCAGAGCTTCTTAACAAGATAAGACCAGATTATGTATTTCACCTTGCAGCCCAGTCATCTGTTGCTTATTCATGGAAGAATCCAGGGCTTACAATCGATGTTAATATCAAAGGCTGTGTAAATCTTCTGGATGGAATAAGACAGCTGGATTATAAACCAAGAGTGCTTCTTATAGGCTCCGGAGAGGAGTATGGACATATTAAGGATGGGGAATGTCCTATTGTTGAGGATAATGTCTTACGTCCCGGCAATATATATGCAGCTACCAAATCCTGCCAGAATATGCTTGGAAAGATATATTCTGATGCCTACGATATGGATGTGATGATGGTAAGGGCATTTAACCATATTGGTCCTAACCAGACACCTGTATTCGTGGTTGCAGATTTCTGTAAGCAGGTTGCTGATATTGAAAATGGACTGGCAGAACCTGTTATATATGTGGGAAACCTGAGCGCCAGAAGAGATTTTACTGATGTAAGAGATGTTGTCCGAGCTTATGCCATGCTGGTTAAAGATGGCAAGAGGGGGGAAACCTACAATGTGGGAAGAGGACATGCAGTTGCTATTCAGGAAATTCTTGAAAGAATAGTTGCGCTGTCAGATAAGGATATTGAAGTAAGGGTTGATGAAAGCAAGTTGAGACCTGTGGATGTACCTATTATTGAGCCTGATATTACTAAAATCAGGGAAACAGTCGGTTGGGAGCCGGAGATTGAATTAGAGACTACACTTAAAGAAACTCTTGAGTACTGGCGCAGGGAAACTAAGATAAACCCATAAAGAATGGAGATTAACATGAAAACAGTTATTTTAGCAGGTGGATTCGGAACAAGAATCAGTGAGGAAAGTCATTTAAAACCAAAGCCAATGATTGAGATTGGCGGTAAACCAATTCTCTGGCATATTATGAAGGAGTATTCAAGCTATGGATACAACGATTTTATCATATGCTGTGGCTACAAGCAGTATGTGATTAAGGAATGGTTTGCAGATTATGCCCTTCATAATTCAGATGTTACCTTTGATTTTACCAAAGGCGGACAGATGACAGTTCATAACAATTTCTCAGAGCCATGGAAGGTAACACTGGTAGATACAGGACTTAATACAATGACAGGCGGACGTGTTAAGAGAATCCAGCCATATGTAGGTAATGAGACATTTATGCTTACCTATGGTGACGGTGTGTGTGATATCAATATTAATGACCTGGTGAAGTTCCATGAGTCCCATGGTAAGATTGCTACTATGACAGCGGTTACAGTAGGACAGAGATTTGGTGTGCTTGATATAGACAGTGATAACACAATTAAGTCTTTCAGGGAAAAACAGACATCAGATGGAAGCCGTATCAATGCTGGCTACATGGTTCTTGAACCAGAGATTTTTGATTTTATTGATGGGGATTCAACTGTATTTGAGAAGGAGCCTCTTGAAAAATGTGCCCAGCTTGGACAGTTAAAGGCATTCAATCACAATGGTTACTGGCAGTGTATGGATACCAAGAGAGAGATGGAAAAGCTCGAAGAACTGTGGCAGTCTGGCAAGGCTCCATGGAAGAACTGGAATTAAGATTCCCGGGTGAAGGAGAATGGCAATGGATTTAAGTTTTTATAAGGGTAAGAAGGTTCTTGTTACGGGACATACCGGATTCAAGGGAACATGGCTTTGCAGAATTCTTATTAATGCCGGGGCGCAGGTTACTGGCTATTCATTAAATCCTCCAACAGAGCCTAATCTGTTTTCCATGGCAGATGTGGAAAGCAGGATGAATTCTGTTATTGGAGATATAAGAGACCTTGACCATCTTAAGAAGGTATTTGAACAGACACAGCCGGAGATTGTACTTCATCTGGCAGCACAGCCTATTGTAAGAGATTCTTACAAAGATCCTGTGTATACCTATGAAACTAATGTAATGGGTACTGTGAATATATGTGAGTGTGTAAGGCTTAATCCATGCGTTAAGTCTTTCCTGAATGTCACAACTGACAAGGTATATAAGAATAATGAATGGGAATGGGGATACAGGGAGAATGAGCCCCTGGATGGATTTGATCCATATTCCAACAGCAAGTCATGTTCAGAACTTGTAACCCACAGCTATATCAATTCATTTTTTGACAATATGAATCTGGCAGTTTCTACAGCCAGGGCAGGAAATGTTATCGGCGGCGGTGATTTTGCCAATGACAGAATTGTTCCTGACTGCGTAAGGGCAGCTATTGAGGGAAAGGATATTATAGTGAGAAATCCACATTCCACAAGACCATACCAGCATGTGCTGGAACCTCTGGCAGCCTATTTAATAATTGCACAAAAACAGTTTGAGGATAAGAAATATGCAGGTTTCTATAATGTGGGACCGGATGAGACGGACTGTGTTACTACGGGGAACCTTGTAGATACATTCTGTGCCAAATGGGGTGAGGGCATTAAGTGGATTGACCGCTATGATGGAGGCCCTCATGAGGCTAATTTCCTTAAGCTTGACTGTTCAAAGCTTAAGACTACATTTGGATGGAAGCCAAGATGGAATTTCGATACTGCCATTGAAAAATCAGTGGAGTGGTCAAAGGTATATGCCGCAGGCGGAGATGTTGTGGCATGTATGGACAAAGAAATTGAGGAATTTTTTAACTAGGAGGAAGCAATGTTCGAGAATAAGAATGAATCACAGGCAAGAGAAGAGATACTTTCAATGGTTGATGAGTACTGCAAGAAGTACCACAACAATAAGGAGTACAAGGAAGGAGACAGAATCCCTTATGCAAGCCGTGTATACGACAGTAAGGAGATGATGAATCTGGTGGATTCAGCATTGGAGTTCTGGCTGACATCAGGAAGATATACTGAGCAGTTTGAAAAGCAGCTGGGTGAGTATCTTAATGTTAAATATGTATCTGTAGTTAACTCAGGTTCATCTGCCAACTTAAATGCTTTCATGGCTCTTACTTCTCCACTGTTAGGTGACAGAAGAATTAAGAGAGGTGACGAGATTATTACTGTGGCAGCAGGTTTTCCAACAACAATTACACCTGCAATCCAGTATGGTGCAGTACCTGTATTCGTAGATGTTACAATTCCTCAGTACAATATTGATGTTACTAAACTGGAGGGAGCATTATCAGATAAGACTAAGGCAGTTATGATTGCCCACACCCTGGGTAATCCATTTGACCTTGGAGCAGTTAAAGAATTCTGTGATAAGCACAATCTCTGGCTTGTAGAGGACAACTGTGATGCCCTGGGCTCAAAGTATACAATCAACGGGGAGGAGAAATTTACCGGAACAATCGGTGATATTGGAACAAGCAGCTTCTATCCACCTCATCATATGACAATGGGTGAAGGCGGTGCTGTATACACTAACAATCCTCTCCTTAACAAATGTATCCGTTCTTTCAGGGACTGGGGCCGTGACTGTGTATGTCCATCAGGTGTGGATAATATGTGTGGTCACAGATTTGACAGACAGTATGGTGAACTGCCTCTGGGATATGACCATAAATATGTATATTCTCATTTCGGATATAACCTTAAGGCAACAGACATGCAGGCTGCTGTAGGCTGTGCCCAGCTTGAGAAGTTCCCTTCATTCGTTGAGAGAAGAAGACATAACTTTGACAGATTAAAGGCAGCATTAGAGGAAGTTGCAGATAAAATCATACTTCCAGAAGCCTGTGCTAATTCAAGACCTAGCTGGTTTGGTTTCCTTATCACTGTAAGAGAGGGAATTGACAGAAAACAGGTTGTTAAGTATATAGAAGATCATGGCGTACAGACAAGAAACCTCTTTGCAGGAAATATTATCAAGCATCCTTGCTTTGATGAAATGAGAGCTTCCGGCGAAGGTTTCAGAGTGTATGGAGGTCTTGAAGTAACTGACAGAATCATGAATGATACTTTCTGGGTAGGCGTATATCCTGGAATGACTGATGAGATGATTGATTTCATGGCTAAAACAATTAAAGAAGCAGTTAATCAGTAGGAATATGTGAGGCAGATTCATAATGAAGAAAGTATATAAAGCAATAGAAAACATATACATGAAATGTGTTGAACTTCTGTTTAGAATCCTGAAAAAGGACCTTACAGACAAGACAAGACAGACATTTAAGGAGTTTCTTCAATTTGGTCTGGTGGGTGTATCTAACACAATTGTTTCATATGCCCTGTATGCCATAACACTTGGAATTCTTATTAATGCAGGATTGTTTCCTTCAATTGATTATTTTATAGCAAATGTGGTATCTTTCCTGCTAAGTGTTCTCTGGTCATTCTACTGGAATAACAAATATGTATTCAAGGCTGATGATGGTGAGAAGAGAAACATATGGGCAGCATTGTTTAAAACATACTGTTCATATGCATTTACTGGTCTGATTCTTAATAATGTACTTCTGTATCTTTGGGTATCAGTACTGGGAATTAATAAGATGATAGCACCAATAATTAATCTTATTATTAACATTCCTATTAATTTCTTCATGAACAAGCTGTGGGCTTTTGGGAAGAAATAAATATATTTTGGCGTTTCAACAGCGCAGAGGTGAGGTGTTTTATGAAGGTAAAGGTATCTGACTATATTGCACAGTTTCTGGTGGATTATGGGATAACCCATGCATTTACGGTGACTGGTGGCGGAGCCATGCATCTTAATGACAGCTTTGGGCACCAGAAGGGTCTTACATGTGTGTATAACCATCATGAGCAGGCATGTGCCATTGCTGCGGAGAGCTATGCAAGAATTCATAATAAGATTGCACTTTTATGTGTAACTACAGGTCCTGGCGGAACTAATGCCATGACAGGAGTTGTAGGAGGATATCTTGATTCTATCCCTATGCTTGTAATATCAGGACAGGTCAGATATGACACAACTGCCAGAAGTACCGGACTGAACTTAAGAGCCATGGGAGACCAGGAATTTGATATTACTAAATCTGCCCAGGCAATGACTAAATATGCCCAGATGGTAATTGATCCAAATGATATCAGATATTGTCTGGAAAAGGCACTGTACATTGCTACAACAGGAAGACCGGGACCATGCTGGCTTGATATTCCTCTTAATGTACAGGGAGGAACAGTAGAGACAGAGGATTTAAGAGGATTTGATCCTGAGGAATATGAAAATAATCTTCCGCCTCACATTGAAGATTCAACTGTTGAAGCTATTATAGACAAGATTAAGAATGCGAAGCGTCCGGTGCTCTATGCCGGCAATGGAATAAGAATATCAGGAGGATACGACAGCTTTAAAAGGGTTGCCTGGCTGTTGGGAATTCCTGTGGCAACCTGCTGGGACAGCATTGATGCTATATATGATGAACACCCATATTATGTGGGACGTGGCGGAATAATGGGAGACAGAGCCGGTAATTTCGCAGTACAGAATTCGGATCTGGTGCTTTCAATTGGTAACAGATTAAGTATCCGTCAGGTCGGATATAACTGGAAAACATGGGCAAGGGAAGCCTATGTTATTATGAATGATGTAGATGAGGCAGAGTTAAAGAAACCTACACTTCATGTTGATATGCCTGTATGGGGAGATGCGAAGGAACTTCTCTCAAAGATGGAGAAGGTTCTTGGCGGTATGGAAGAATCAGGACAGCTTGCAGGTGGCAGGTTATTCCAGAATGAAGAATGGGTTAAGACATGCCAGAACTGGAAGGAAAAATATCCTGTTGTTCTTCCTAAGCATTATGAAGACAAGGACCATGCCAATGTATATGCATTTATTAAAGAATTAAGCAGAAGGCTTGACGAAGGCCAGGTAACTGTTGTAGGTAACGGTTCTGCCTGCGTTGTGGGAAGCCATGGCTATGAGATTAAGAAAGACCAGAGGTTTATCATTAATTCTGCTATTGCTTCTATGGGATATGACCTTCCTGCAGCTATTGGAGCTGCTGTGGCTGAGTTTGGAGATGAAGCATTAAATGGCAGGTCTCTTGGAAAGAAAGTCAAGGATATTATTCTTGTAACAGGTGACGGAAGTATCCAGATGAATATACAGGAACTTCAGACTATTATTCACCACAGGATGCCAATCAAGATATTTATTATAAATAATCAGGGATATCATTCTATAAGACAGACACAGACAAATCTGTTCAATAAGCAGTTTGTTGGTATAGGTCCTGAGAGCGGTGATTTAAGCTTTCCTGATATGGGAAAGATTGTGGCTGCCTATGGATACCCATACTACAGTGCAGACAGTAATGATAAGCTGGAAAAGGCAATTGAGGATACTCTGGCAGAGGATGGTCCTGCTGTATGTGAGATATTTGTATCTACAACACAGAATTTTGAGCCTAAATCATCCACCAGGAGACTTCCAGATGGAACTCTTGTGTCACCTCCTCTTGAAGACCTTGCACCATTCCTGGACAGGGATGAATTCTACAGCAATATGATAATCAAGCCTCTTTCGTAATGAAAGTCATATATAATGGAGCATATAAATTGAAAAGAGCAGTTATAACAGGGCCAACTGGAGCTATTGGAACAGCATTAATACAGTGTCTGTCCCACAACGGGGTACAGGTGGTGGCAGTGGTAAGACCCGGTTCTAAGAGAGCCGGGAGAATACAGGAATCAGATAATGTTAAGGTTGTGTACTGTGACCTTAAGGAACTTAACAGACTGCCTGAACTGATTCCAGAAGGGGCTGATACATTCTATCATTTTGGATGGGATGGCACATTTGGAAACAGCCGTAACAATATGTATGGACAGAATGAAAATGTGCGATATGCACTGGATGCAGTGGAAGCCGCCAAAGCTTTGGGGTGCTCTACATTTGTAGGGGCTGGCTCCCAGGCAGAGTATGGAAGATTTGAAGGGAAGCTTAATGCAGGAGTTCCTGCATTTCCTGAAAATGGATATGGAATAGCCAAGCTGTGTGCAGGACAGATGACAAGAATTGCCTGCAGGGAGAAGGGCATAAAGCATATATGGGTACGTATATTAAGTGTATATGGCCCTTATGATGGGGAAAACACCATGGTTTCCTCTACCATTATCAAACTTCTGAAGAAAGAGAAGCCTTCCTGCACCAAGGGCGAGCAGATGTGGGATTATCTGTATTCAAAGGATGCAGCAAAGGCACTGCTTGCACTGTCAGAAAAGGGTAGAGATGGTCAGGTTTACTGTCTGGGAAGTGGACAGCCAAGACCTCTTAAAGAATACATTGCTGTTATTAGAGATACTGTTGATAAAAGCCTCCCGGTTGGGTTTGGTGAGGTTCCTTATTCAGACAGACAGGTTATGTATCTGTGTGCTGATATAGAGGATTTGGTGAGAGATACAGGATTTCAGCCTTCCTATACATTTGAGCAGGGAATAGCCGAAACTGTTTCTTGGTGGAAGAATCAGTTGACGAAAGGTCAGGTAGAATGATGAAAAAGATAAGTATTATGGTGCCATGTTACAACGAGGAAGATAATGTTGTGCCTCTTAGCCAGGCATTAATACAGATGTTTGAAAAGGATCTCCCTCAGTATGATTATGATATTCTGTTCATTGATAATGACTCAACAGATACAACAAGAGTGAAGTTAAGACAGCTCTGCAAGGAAAACAAGAAAATCAAGGCAATATTTAATGCCAAGAACTTTGGTCAGTTTAATTCGCCTTATTACGGAATACTTCAGACTGATGGTGATTGTACTATTCCGGTATGTGCTGATTTCCAGGATCCTATTGACGTAATTCCACGACTGGTGGCTGAGTGGGAGAAGGGCTACAAGATAGTGTGCGCCGTAAAGACTTCCAGCAAGGAAAATAAGATAATGTATTTCCTGAGATCATGCTACTACAAGATTATCAAAAAAATGTCATCTGCTGAACAGATTGAACATTTTACAGGGTTTGGGTTATATGATAAGTCCTTTGTCCAGGTGTTGAGGGATTTAAAGGACCCGATTCCGTTTATAAGGGGAATTGTTGGAGAACTGGGATTCAAGAAAACTGAGATTGAATATACACAGGCACAGAGAAGGGCAGGAAAGACACATAATAATTTCTTTACTCTATATGATGCTGCTATGTTGAGCTTTACCTCATATACAAAGATGGGATTAAGACTTGCAACATTTCTTGGAGTAATATGTGGCGGTATCAGTATTGTTGTGGCAATAGTTTATCTTATATTAAAGCTGATTTACTGGGACAGATTTACAGCAGGTATGGTTCCACTTATCCTTCTTGTATCATTTCTTGGTTCCCTTCAGCTGTTCTTTATCGGACTTATGGGTGAATATATAATAAGTATCAACCAGAGAGTTATGAACAGACCTCTTGTTATTGAGGAGGAGAGAATTAATTTTGACTAACATTTCAGCCATAGCTTGTATGATGCGCGAGTCATGCTTGCATGGCGCGGGCTGAGCTGTTATATTTCCGATAAGGCTTGATTACTACTAAAAAATATGCTACAATCCTTTATTGTTAGCAGGCCGGTGTGGCGGAACTGGCAGACGCACAGGACTTAAAATCCTGCGGGACTTATACTCCCATACGGGTTCGATTCCCGTTGCCGGCATAATTTATGTATGACAGTGAAGTGGCTTATTCACTTTGCTGTCATTTTTAGTTTAATGTCAGATTATCAGTGGGAAAGAATCTGGCGTATGAGAATAATTAATAACGTGAGAAAGAGGATGAATGTGACACAGGGTAAATTATCTATAGTAATGCCTGCATACAATGAGGAGGCTTTAATATACCACAGTATTATGACAACTCTTGAGGTTGTGTCAGATTTTGCAGAGAATATAGAGATTGTTGCTGTCAATGATGGAAGCAGTGATAATACTAAACATGAAATAGAAAGAGCCTGCATAAAGGACAGCCGGGTTAAGCTTGTATCTTCCGACAAAAATCACGGTAAGGGAGCTGCTATAATAACAGGCGTAACTATGGCAGACGGGGATTATATAGCATTTCTTGATGCTGACTTGGAACTGCCCCCTGGCCAGCTTAAGGGATTTCTTAAGAAAATGGAACAGTCAAAAGCAGATGTAGTGATAGGCTGCAAATTCCACAAGGATTCCCATATTGTTTATCCTCTGAAAAGAAGGATTATGAGCAGGTGTTATTATATTATGCTGCTGCTTCTTTTTCATTTGAAGGTACAGGATACCCAGACAGGCATAAAGCTGTTTAAGAGGGAGGCAATCAAGTCTGTTGCCCATCTTGTAAGAACATCGGGGTTTGCTTATGATATTGAGCTTCTGGTGGCGCTTAACAGGCGGGGATACATAATTGATGAGATGCCAGTGGAACTAAAGTTTGTCAGGGATAAGGAAGCCAGGAGAATAGGGGCTAAAGATGTATGGAAGGTGTTTAAGGATACATTTTCAATATTCAACAGGGTTTACATCAAGAAATACTATGATTGATTCAAATACTCTTTACAATGGTATTGCAGAATTGGTATAATAACATAATGTGATTATCTTAACAAAGGTGGGGAGTCATGCATTACGATTATCTTATTGTAGGAGCAGGTCTGTATGGCGCAGTATTTGCCAATGAGGCTGCAAAAAAAGGGAAAAAGTGCCTGGTTGTGGAGAAGAGAGACCATATTGCAGGCAATATATATACGAAAGAGATGGACGGAATTAACGTTCATGTGTATGGGGCACATATTTTTCACACTTCTGACAAATTTATATGGGAATATATTAATGAGTTTGCAGAGTTTAATAACTACGTGAATTCACCGATAGCAAGATACAAGGACGAGTTGTACAATCTTCCATTTAACATGAACACCTTCAGCAGGATGTGGGGAATAACTACTCCGGCAGAGGCTAAGGACATAATAGCATCCCAGATTAAGGATCTGGGAATAAGTGAGCCTCATAATCTTGAGGAGCAGGCACTGTCACTGGTGGGAAGAGATGTGTATGAAAAGCTTGTTAAGGGATATACAGAAAAGCAGTGGGGACGGGACTGTAAGGACCTTCCAGCATTTATTATCAAGAGGCTACCATTAAGGTTTACATATGACAATAATTATTTTAATGACAGATATCAGGGAATCCCAATTGGAGGGTATACTGCCATAATTGAGAAAATGCTTTCCAAGGCAGATGTGAGACTGAATACAGATTATCTGGAACACAGAGAGGAACTGGATAGTCTGGCAGATAAGGTAATATATACCGGAATGATTGACAGATTCTATGATTATAAGCTGGGAGTGCTTGAGTACCGTTCAGTCAGATTTGAAACAGAGGAACTTGAGACTGATAACTTCCAGGGTAATGCAGTTGTTAATTATACAGACAGGGAAGTTCCGTATACGAGAATAATTGAGCACAAGCATTTTGAATTCGGAAAACAGCCTGTAACTATTATATCAAGAGAGTATTCCAGTGAATGGACTAAAGGTGATGAACCATACTATCCTGTCAATGATGACAAGAATGGTGCCCTGTATGCAAGGTATGAGGAACTGGCAAAGCAGGAGAGTAAGGTTATATTCGGAGGACGTTTAGGAAGCTACAGGTATTATGACATGGATAAGGTTATAGGAGCTGCTTTGGATATGGCTAAGGAACAGCTGGATTAATCAGTTTAAGAAAAGAGGACTTATATGGCAAAGAAAGATAGTCTGGAGACTTACATAAAGAAGTCACAGAAGGGAGATAAGGACGCATACAGAAAGGTTATTGCAGAGCTTTACAGTGAGATATATAACCTGTCTGCTTTCATATATGATGATGATGAGACAAGGGAGAAGCTTACAAAGCATCTCTTTATCAAGGCATTTAAGAGCATTGCTGACTTCGACAGCGAAGAGTGCGACATTCATCTCTGGATGGCAAGAGAGGCTACCAGGGAGATATACAATGTTGCAGTTAAGCGTGGGGATAATATATTCAGCAATGAGATTGAGCAGAGAGATTATTCCTATGAGTCTATAGAGGAGGATGATGAGTTAGGAGAGGCATCTGCCGAATTTAACGAATCATTTCTCACAGAGGAAGGATTTGACCCTGCTGTAGAATTCGCTGCAAACCTTACAATTGGTGAGAAGATAATATATCTTCTCTATTGTTATGAGGGTTATACAGTAGATGAGATTGAATCAATTATTGAGATTGATTCAAGTTTTATTATGAGTGAAATTGCAGGAATGAGGGATGGCGTTCTTGCGGCATATGCTCCAATCAAGGCTGAGAATGACGGCGTTGTTGAAGATGTTCTTGCAGATAGTGCTATAGCTGCAGGTTATGGCAATGATGACGGTGATTATGATTCTGATGGCTTTGAGTATGAGTCAGAGGATGAATATGATGAAGAGCAGGATGACGACGATTACGAAGATGACCAGGATGATGAGTATGTCTTTGATTCAGGCAGAAGAGGCAAGTCCAGCTATGTCGATGATAGAAATAAGAAGAAATATGCCATAGGT